>JAXDQF010000382.1:0-6966 GCA_034668025.1 Gammaproteobacteria bacterium
TCTGGCGTGTTTTCAGGTGAGCGAGGGGAGGGCAGCGAGCGAGTCCTGCAGACGGACGCACCGATCAACCCCGGCAACAGCGGGGGTCCATTGGTCACTGAAAACGGTCAGGTTGTTGGTATCAATACCATGGTAGCGCGTGGCCTGCAGGGCGTCGGCTTCGCCATCCCCATTGAAGCAGCCTACGACGAGTTCTTCCAGCTGAGGTAAGCTCGGATCCGCCTGCCGTTTGCGCCAACGGAACCGGATCCTATGAAAATCTCCTGGGTATTCGACCTGATCTCACCCTACTCGTATCTTGGCCTGACGCAGCTGTCGCGGCTGCCGGCCGGAACCGACGTGGAGCTCGTGCCGGCGCTGTTTGGCGTGGTGTTGAATCACCACGGCCAGATAGGTCCGGCTGAAATCGACTCCAAGCGCCGCTTCACCTATCGATTTGTGGTCTGGCGGGCCCGGCAAATGGGGGTGCCGTTCAAAATGCCACCCACCCATCCGTTCAACCCGCTCAGTGCCATGCGACTGGTCATCGCAGCGGGACTCGATCGGCGTGCCGTTCAGACGGCATTCGACTTTGTGTTTCGTGACGGACGTGACGTGTCTGACCCGGTTGTGTTGGCAGACCTTGCCCAAGCGCTCGGGCTTCCAGACCTGGATGCGGCGTTGAACGATCCCGCCGTCAAACAGACGTTACGCAAAAACACGGAGTGGGCGATCGCGAAAGGTGTGTTCGGCGTCCCTACATTCGTAGTCGGCGACGAGCTGTTTTGGGGTCACGACGCATTCGATATGGTCGTCGACTATCTGCGCGATCCGGGTGGGTTCGAGGACGCAGAAATGCGCAGGATCGATTCCCTGCCGGTAGGGGTCACTCGTTCGCGTAATTAATTGGCCGCAAAAAGTTGCGGCGGAGCCCGGGTGCTTTGCCGCCGGCAAAAAGCGTGGTTTTTGCCGGCTGCGTTGGTGGAGCGCGCCTTCGGCGCCCGGGGCCGAAGAAGGCGCGCCCGGGCCGATTTTGGCAGTTGCCGGCCTTAGGCGTTAGCGGCCGCGCGGGTCTTGGTCACCTCTTCGATGACCTCGTCCGCAACCTGCTTCGGCACAGGCTCGTAGTGCGAGAACTCCATCGTGTACGACGCACGACCTGAGGTCATGCTGCGCAACTGCCCGATGTAACCAAACATCTCTGACAGCGGAACGGTCGCCACGACAGCGATGTTGTTGCCGCGCTCGATCTGCTCCTGAATCGTGCCGCGGCGGCGATTGATGTCGCCGATGACATCGCCCAGGTGATCCTGCGGGGTCACCGTTTCGACCTTCATGACGGGCTCGAGAAGGATCGGGCCGGCCTTCTTCAGACCTTCGCGGAAGGCGGCCTTGGCGGCGATTTCGAACGTCAGCGCGTTGGAATCGACGTCGTGGTAGCTGCCATCGATGAGAGTCGCCTTGAAGTCCACGGTGGGGAAGTGCGCCAACACGCCGTCTTCCTTCTGAATCTTCAGGCCCTTCTCCACGGCCGGCACGAATTCGCGCGGTACGGAACCGCCGACCGTCTCGTCCTCGAATATGAAGCCGGCGCTGCGCTCGAGCGGCTCGAAAATGATCCACACTTCGGCGAACTGGCCCGAACCGCCGGTCTGCTTCTTGTGGGTATAGTTTTCCTGGATCTTCCTGGTAATGGTCTCGCGGTAGGCCACCTGGGGCTCACCCATCGTGCCCTCGACGCCGAACTCCGTGCGCATACGGTCGAGTGTCACTTCCAGGTGCAGCTCGCCCATGCCGCGCAGAATCGTCTGGCCGGTTTCACGGTCGGTCTCCAGGTGCAGCGAGGGATCGGCACGAACCATCTTTCCGAGGGCCGTGTTGAACTTCTCCTGCTCGGCTTTGACCTTCGATTTGACCGATACGCTGATGACCGGGTCCGGGAAGCGCATGCGCTCGAGAACGACCGGGTTCGCGGAATCGCACAGCGTATCTCCGGTCTCCGTCTCAGCGAGGGACACGAGAGCGATGATGTCGCCGGCGCGCGCCTCTTCAATCGGGTTGGCTTCCTTGGCGAACATTTCCACCATGCGGCCGATCTTCTCGCGCTTGCCGCGAGTAGAGTTCTGAACCGATGCGCCCTTCGTCAATACGCCCGAGTACACGCGGACGAACGTCAGCGCGCCGTAGGCGTCGTTGATGACCTTGAACGCGAGCGCCGAGAACGGCTCATCGTCTGCAGTCTTTCGCTCGCCGACCGGGTTACCGTCAGCGTCCACCGTCTTGATCGCTTCAACGTCAGTTGGGGCCGGCAGGTAGTCAACGACGGCGTCGAGCACCTGTTGTACGCCCTTGTTCTTGTACGAAGAGCCGCACAGAACGGGGTTGAACGCGGAAGTGATCGTGCCCTTACGCAGCGCGTTGCGCAGCGTTTCTGCTGACGGGTCGACGCCGTCCGTCAGGTACTTTTCCATCGCCTCGTCGTCCTGCTCGAGGCAGGTATCGACCAACTCCGTCCGGTACTTGGCGATGTCACCCAGGATCTTCCGATCGGAAGGCATGGTGATGCCCAGCTTGTCGGCAATGTCCGGCGTAATGTCGAGCACCTGCCACTCGGCATCCTTGTCGTCCGAATCCCAGACGAGGGCCTTCATCTCGACCAGGTCGATCATGCCCTTGAAATTGTCCTCGGAGCCGATCGGGAGCTGCACGGGCAGCGGCCGGGCGTTGAGGCGGTTCTTGATCATCTCCACGCAGCGCACGAAATTGGCGCCGCTGCGGTCCATCTTGTTCACGTAGCACAGCCGGGGAACGTTGTAGTTGTCGGCCAGGCGCCAGTTCGTCTCCGACTGGGGCTCCACGCCCGCAACGCCGTCGAATACCACCACAGCACCGTCGAGCACACGCAGCGAACGGTTGACCTCAATCGTGAAGTCCACGTGCCCGGGGGTGTCGATCAGGTTGATCTTCTTGTCACGCCAGAACGCCGATACCGCGGCGCTCTGGATGGTGATGCCGCGCTTCTGTTCCTGCTCCAGGTAATCGGTCGTCGTCGACGTCTTCAGATCCTTCGTATCGTGGATGTCGATGATCGTGTGCTTGCGCCCCGTGTAGTACAGGATCCGCTCCGTTGTCGTCGTCTTGCCGGCATCGACGTGAGCGATGATGCCGATATTGCGGATGTCAGCTAGAGCAGTTGTACGAGGCATGGCAGATTTCCGTGACTGTTTTGGGTTGCATCAATTGTTCAAATCGGCCCCGACGGGGCCAGGGCCCATACGGGCCATCGCCGCCTCTGCACGAGTGCACGCGGCTTCCGTCGATTCGTTCGTCCTACAATTCAGTGATTCGCGCCCTCGCAATCCCGCGCATGCCATCTTGATGGCAGCCCTGGGACCAAGTCCGGGATCGAGGGGCGTAGGAGGGCAGCTACGTATGATAGCAACTGGAAATTCATTTCACGAGCCCCCGACCCATCTTGAAGCTGGTTTTGGCGTCCCCGGGCCTTGGCCTCCGTCGCCCCCGGCCCTGCCTCGGTGCCGCGGTGGCCCGGTCCTAGCACCCGGCCGGCCCTGGCCTTCGGCGTCCGCCGGCCTGGCCCTCGGCGCCCCGCGACCCTGCATTGCTCCGGACTTCGGCGTCCGCTGGCCCTGGCCCTCGGCACCCCGGGCCCTGCATTGCGCCCGACTTCGGCGTCCGCCAGCCCTTGCCTTCGGCGGCTCCGGCTTTGCGCGGCGCTGACCTCTGGCGGCGGTCAGCCCTTGCCTTTGGCGCCCGGCGTGCCCGATGGGGTCGCCCCTAGCGGTGGGGGAATCTCCTGCCACCTTCCAGACCAGCGTCCTCAGCCCAATCGCGGCCGAAGTGCCCCGTTTTGGGGATGAACGCCCGCTTTTTCCAGATATCGGGCGCAGACAATTGCCCTGCGGCTTGCCTGCAGCATAGGGCCCCAAGGTTGCAGCAGTGCGATGTCACCGCCTTGCGCGCGCTCGCGCCGGCCCGAAGACGCCGCGGTCCTCGCTGCCCTGACTCGGCCTGTTTGCGGCAACTGCACGGTTCGAGTCACTCGGCTCGAATCAACTGTCGGGAGAATCCTCGAGATCTGACAGTGGCGGCTGTTGCAGACATCCCTGGAATCAACATCCGTGATGTGCACTAACCCAAGCTCAATCGATAGTCTTGTTTGTCCCGGTTGCTGTTGTTGCATAAAAGCCGCGCCGTGCCTACCGGGCTCACAACTTGCTAAGATCCGCCCCCGTGACGCAAGTTAGACGATGATGAGGGGGGACTATGCTTCGTCTAGTTACTGGACTGTGTTCTTTAGGAATCGTAGCCGGTTGTTTTGCACTGTCCGGGTGCGGCTCGGATACCGACTCGGCCACGGTGGGCACCAGCACCGATCGCGGCGCTCTGTTGTTCGATCCTCCCTTCAGAATCGCATCGCTGACGGCCAGTGACTTCGGCAGTCAATTGGGGGCCACGTCGGCCGGTGCCGGCTTGCTCGCCGTAGCGGGGCCGCCTGCCTGTGGTGTGGACTTCTACCACATCGAATACAACACGGTGGGCGGGACAGGCGAGAAAACCACGGCTTCTGGCGCTTTACTGGTGCCTACGGGCGCCGCTCCTGCGTGCTCCGGGCCCAGACCGATCGTGCTGTATGCCCATGGAACCCAGACCGACAAAACCGCCAACCTGGCGGACATAACGAATACAAACAATAGCGAAGGCGCGCTGATCGCGGCCGTCTTCGCAGCTCATGGGTTTATTGTCGTCGCACCCAACTACGCCGGGTACGACACATCGACGCTGCCGTATCACCCGTTTCTCAACGGCGATCAACAGTCAAAAGATATGATCGACGCACTCGCTGCCTCGCGAAGTGCACTGCCGCATACTACGTCCTCCGCAACATCCGATAACGGCAAGCTGTTCATCACGGGCTACTCTCAAGGTGGCTATGTCGCGATGGCGACACATAAGGCCCTGCAGGCCGCGGGCGTCGCGGTGACGGCTTCTGCGCCCATGTCGGGGCCCTACGCGCTGGAAGCGTTCGGCGACGCGATCTTTTATGGAAGCGTCGATATCGGCTCGACTGTCTTTGGCGCCATGGTGACGACGAGCTACCAGCATTCGTATAACAACCTCTATACGACCCCGACCCAGGTTTTCGAGGCCCAGTACGCCAACAATATCGAGGGGCTGCTGCCCAGTGCGACTCCGGTCAACACGTTGTTCGCGACCGGGAAGCTGCCGCAGACGGCGCTGTTCAACAGCACCACCCCGGTGACTGGAAATTCGGCC
This sequence comes from Gammaproteobacteria bacterium, assembly GCA_034668025.1. Classification (GTDB taxonomy): domain Bacteria; phylum Pseudomonadota; class Gammaproteobacteria; order Steroidobacterales; family Steroidobacteraceae; genus 13-2-20CM-66-19. The sequence goes on from JAXDQF010000382.1 coordinate 5,275, forward strand.
CTCGATACGCAGTTGGCCGTGCCGGCCAATCCCGTGTTCGCGCTGGGGTTCGGGTCGCCGAACCTGATAACGAACGACTATCGCCTGAGCTATGTGCTCGACGCGGTGACCAACCCGGACGGGGCGGTGCCAACGCCGCAGGCGGGGGTGCCACCGGCAGCCGCGCCTGGAAACACGTTGCGCCAGGATCTCAAGACGAATGACCTGCGCAACTGGGTCCCCCAGAGGCCCATGCTGCTGTGCGGAGGTGATCAGGACCCGACGGTGTTCTTCAGCGTCAACACCGGAACGATGCAGGCCTTCTGGAGCGCGCTGCCGACCGGGTTGGTGACCGTGTTGGACGTGAACGGTGCTGTTAATAGCAGCAGTCCTTTTGCGCCCCTGCAGGTTGCTTTCCAGACGACGCTCGCCGGCTTGTTGGCCAGCGGTGGGCAGGAAGCTGTGGTTGAGAACTACCACACCACGGTCGCGCCGTTCTGCACTGTAGCCGCCCGCGGCTTCTTCAGTGGGTTTTGAGCTAGGGGGAGCCAGAAAATGATTGCACGCATCGCAAAGATCGCATTCGGAATACTTGCGGCTACGGGGGCGGTTTGCGCCCACGCCGCGGATGAGGATGTCCTGTCGAATTCTTTTAGGGTTGGCGCGTACTACATTACATACGACACTCAGGCGGACGACCTCAGGGGGCAGTATGTCCCGCCCGGTGTCAATCTGAAGCTCCATGACGTCATCACGCCATACTTCGCCTACGTCCGTCGGCTGACTAACCACTTCAGTGCCGAACTGGCGCTGGGCGCGCCTCCATTGACTAAGACATACGGCAAAGGGCCAGCGAAGCTCGGATCGGTGCCCTACGCCGATCAAGAGATCGTGACGGCGCGTTGGCTCGCGCCGACGTTGCTGCTCAACTACGTCTTCTTCGACGAGTCAGTCCGCCTGCGTCCCTACATCGGCGCTGGTATCAACTACACACGCTTCTACTCGCGCCAGTCCACCCCCGCCGGCGATGCCGCCAGCGGTGGCCCGACTTCCATCTCGTTGACGACTTCCGTCGGTCCGGCCGCAACGATTGGCCTGAGCTACCGCATTACCCGCCACTTCAGCCTGTACGGCTCCCTGTCCGCCTCCCAGGTTGATTCGGACCTGACGGCCAATACTGCTGGCGTCCTGCGGCGGACACACGTGTCGTTTGGGCCGCGGGCGGCTGTGTTGGCGGCGGGGTATTCGTTCTAGGAGTGTGGGGCGTTGGCGCCGCGCGCAATCCCTCGGAGGTGCCGTGTTTGGGGCACGTCCTAGCGAAGGAGGGGCGCAACGTCGGCGGAGCGCGCCTGGGGGCCGGAATTAGTTGCTGGTCGGTTTGAAGGCACTGCTGCGTGGGCCCATCGCGCGACTAGAGATTAGGCGCGCACGCCGACGTTGCACCCCTCCTTCGCTATGCCGCGCGTGGTATGCGCTGGCAGCTCGGTTGGGCGTGTGCCGCCCACGACGGCTAATACGCTCGTGTTAGGAACCACGCCAGGCCAGCGGCGAGCAATGTTGCGCTGGCCATTGCGGCGGACATGTCGGCGCGGCGTTGTGTTGCTGGTGCCAGCTTGCCTGCGACCCGGATGAGAGCCACTGCGGCGATCACCACGGCCAGTTGCCCCATCTCCACGCCCACGTTGAATCCCAACAGCGACGACAACAGGAGCG
>JAXDQF010000383.1:0-5526 GCA_034668025.1 Gammaproteobacteria bacterium
CATTCAAAGGGCTGACCGACGTCATGCTCGACTGGCAGACACGGGAGTTTCTGGCTCGCGAGACCCATCGCGATCAGTGGACTGTGTATGTTCGACCCGAGCTCGTCGTGGAGATTGCTTTCAGCGATCTCCAGGAGAGCAAGCGTTATCCCGGTGGTCTCGCACTGCGTCTTGCACGAGTGAAGCGTTATCGTGAAGATAAGCGCGCTTCGGACGCAGACAACATGGAATCAGTGCGCCGCATATATGCAGCGCAGAGCGGTGTCGCTTAACATGCCTGCCTGATGTTGGGCTGAGGGCCAGCGCCGGCCCGGTGGGCGGCCATGCCGATTGAAGGTGGGTTGTGCCGGCGTGAAAGCTCGCACTGTTGGCAAGGCGGCCTTGCTCATTCCGGCTTGAAGTCGAGCAGCTTCACGATTTCTTCGGCCGCCTGGGCGCTGCCAAACACGGTGTCGTATTTTCTCGGAACCGTGCGCGACGGGCGGGTGAAAAACAGGCCGCCGGCTTCTTCCACGATGACTTCGGTAGCCGCGATGTCCCAGCGGTTCAATGAGAATTCCACAACTGCGTCGACGGCGCCCCTCGCCGCCATCGCGTGCATCCAACAGTCACCATTGCCGCGGAAGTAGCGCACGACGCCACCGAGCCGCTCGTAGCCTTCCTCCAGACCCGCCACGCGGAATTTTTGGATTTCGGGGGCTGACACCATGCAGTTGGCGAGATCGCGGCGGGGAGCCACGCTGATTGGGGATCCGTTGCAGTGGGCGCCTGTGCCGCGGGCCGCGGTGTAGAGCTCGGCGAAGGCGGGGAGTTGGATTGCGCCGGCCAACGCGCGGCTGGGGCTGGTTTCTTCGAAGGCGACCAACGTGCCGAAGTACGGCAGTCCGCGCGAAAACGGCATCGTTCCGTCGATCGGATCAACTACCCACCGGTACTGCGAGCCGGTGGTGTCGCCGCCGAACTCTTCACCCAACACGGGCCAGATGTGATCCGGGTCGCTTTTCAGGATCTCGCGGATCTGTTGCTCCGCCTCGCGATCCAACGCCGTGACGGGGGATCCGTCGGATTTCCATTCCACCGCCAGGGCGGGATTGCGGAAGCCGGCCAGTATTTTGGACGATGGGCCCAGGGCGGCGCGCCGGGTGAGCTCGATAATGCGGTCCAGTCGAAAGGCGGGGGTTGCTTCGCGGTTCATACTTCAAAGTATGCCAGCGATCGACACTCGTTCAGCACTTTTAATGGGCGTGGCCGTGCTCGCGCTGTGGAACGGCTGGGGCCAGTGGAAACACCGGGCTATGCACCCACCCGATGGGCAGATTGCAGAGCAGGAGCCTATGCAGGCCGACGCCTTGCCCGTTCCCACAGTCACGCACGGCCGGTGGACGTTGACGCCGCGCGCCCACTACGACATTACGGCCCGGGTCCTGGGAAACGAAAGCTATCGGTTTGATGCTCTCGCTGCTTTGGTGCCAGAGGATCTTGCGCTTGGGTGGGGGCCGATGTCGGACAGCCGGGTCATCAAGACGCTGGATATGTCCCAGAGCGCACGGTTCTATTCGTGGCGGCCGCATGCGGATACGCCCGTCGCCATTGAGACGATCATCACGCACAGTGCTAACACTCATGTTATTCCCCTCGATGAACGGGTTGCGAGGCAACTGGCCGATGTACGAGTTGGAGAAGTTGTTCGACTTACGGGGACGCTGGTTGACGCGAATCGCGATGACGGGGCGTGGGTGCGGACTTCGCTGACTCGCAATGACACTGGTGCTGGGGCGTGCGATGTGTTGCTTGTTGATGGTGTTGAGAGGAAGTGGCCTTGAGGCTGCGACGGTTGCGGCTGTTGAGTCGCAACCGCTGGGTTAGCGGGCCACGAACAGAGGCAGTTTGACGGTGAGGCGCGCGCCGCCGCGGGGAGAATCTGCGGTTGAGCCCGGAGCGTCTGTGATTGCAATCGTTCCGTTGTGTGCCTCGACGAGGCTGCGCGCCACTGCGAGGCCGAGGCCGGCACCGCCGGTGCGACGGTTGCGGGAGTCTTCGAGGCGCACGAAGGGCTCCAGGATAGCTTCGCGCTGGTTTGAGGGGATGCCGGGGCCTTCGTCATCCACGTTCAGCGTGACGAACTCGCTGTCGGCGTCAATGGAGAGGTGGGCGGCCTTGCCATAGACCAGCGCGTTGTCTACGAGGTTGGCGATCACGCGACGAAGGGCAAGGCGGTCGCCCAGTACTGTTGTGTTGAGCGCGCTGGCGGCACCTGCGACTTGCAGGTCTGCCGGCTTGCCGGCCGAGCGGCGATCGTCTACCTCTGCACGCACAACCTGCGCGAAGTCGACCAACTCCTCGGTCAACTCGCCCGCTCCTGCTCTGCTGGCAAGCAGCGCGTCGTCGAGCAGGCGAAGCATGTCCGCGATATCGGCAATCGCGCGCTCCCGCTCTTCCTCGTCGGGAATCCGGTCCACGCGCAATCGCAGCCGGGTCAGGAAAGTCCGCACGTCGTGTGAGATACCGCCCAGCATCGCGATCCGTCCGCGAACCAGGTGTGACAAACGAACCTGCAGTCTGTTGAACGCCACCTCGCGCCGCAGGGCCAGCAGCGCAATCAGCCCGAGTACGGCGCCCGTCAAACCCGCCACGAATCCCACCGGCACGCCCAGAATGTTGGCGACCGGATAGCTCAACGCATCGACTACCAGGGTGTCGCCGGTCGCGAGCCCCACACGCAACTCGAGGTCAACAGGGGTGACGAACGTAAACCCGAGCCCACCCTTGCCGCCGTGCTCACGTGAGATCGTCACACTGTTTGGCCGACCTCCTGCAGCAGCGAGGTATTGGTCGACCGCTCGTGCCGTCAATCTCGGGACGCGCTGCAGTTTCGGCGTCACCCCCAGGCGAATTCCAGTCTCCAGCCGGGCGGTCAGAGCTTGGGAGGTAACGGCGCGGAGTATGAGTTGTTGCTCCGCCGGCGACGCTCGTTCCAACAGAGTCACGAGCGCGGCGACCTGCCCCGGCAGTGGCCGCGTATTGCGACTGCTGCCGGATGCGGACAAATAGAAGAGTGCTACGGTACCGATCCAGGCAATCGTCACGCTCAACAGAATGACGAGAGCGATTCGAACTGCAGACGAGAGGTGCATCAGGGGGCCGGCGTAACGTGGACTGTCAACAGGTAGCCGCCGTTCCTCACGGTTGTAATGAGATTGGCACCGGGACTCGCCCGATCGAGCTTACGGCGCAACCGTGACACGATCATATCAATGGAGCGATCCAGGGGATCGGGCATCCTGCCACGCGTCCATTGGCAGATTTGATCGCGCGTCAACACGCGGCGCGGCCTTTGAATGAAGCACGCAAACAGATCGAATTCGGCCGAGGTCAGCGCGACAGCGGTATTGTGCTCATCAATAATCTGCCGCGCATCGAGGTCGACTACCAGGTTGCCCACGGTGAATCGCCTGATAGCGGGCGACTGAGTGCGGGGCCCGCGCCGAAGCATTGCGCGCACGCGCGCGATGAGCTCGCGGGGTCCAAATGGCTTGACGAGATAGTCGTCCGCACCTGTCTCGAGACCCACGACGCGATCGATCTCGTCGGCCTTTGCACTCAGCATGAGGATGGGAAATCGCTCATGCGCATGCAGCCTACGGCAGATAGACAACCCATCCTCACCAGGCAACATCACGTCCAGTATCACCAGATCCGGCTGTATTCGGGCGAGGATGGCATCCATGCTGGCGGCATTTTCCGCGGCTTCGACAGCAAAGCCCTCATTCCGAAGGACTTCGCCCACCAACCGCCGGATAACTGGATCGTCCTCGACGATCAGGATGGTTGCACCGGTTTCCGTCATGGAGCCGTTGTAGCCGTATCCGGCGCGATACTCAACCCGCAGATTGCGCTGTTACACACTGTTACGTGCGGGTGACCAAATGCCGCACATCCGCTGTCACCCGAAATTCCCTCCCCGCGTTGCTGCTGCTACGAGGTCAAGGAGTTTCACGGAAATGAACATTCGGCTTTTTTCCCGGCTGGCGATCTCGTCAGCCCTGTTGGCACTGGCAGCCTGCAACGGCGGCGGCGATGGAGACGGTGATGGATCCGGTACTGACAATCCATTTGACCCGGTGGACTCAGCGGCGCGTGCGGCCTTCCAGTCCGAGGGCATCCCCGGAATGGGCCTCGCCATCTACAACCGCAACGGGGTCAAGGTATTCGAGCAGATGTACGGCACCTTTTCACCCGACGCACGTGTGCCCATCGCCTCAGCATCCAAATTGGTTTCGGGCGTCACGCTCTTCAAACTCATGGATGCCGGGTACCTGACACTCGACTCGACCACCGGGCAGGTGCTCGGCTGGACGGGCGATCAGGCGTCGATCACTCTGCGGCAGTTGCTGTCGTTCACGTCGGGCCTCGCGCCGGAGAATCACTGCACCTACGACTCGACAGTCACCCTCGACGAGTGCGTGGCGACAATCTCTCAGACCGGGTTGATCGCCACTCCCGGCACTGAATTCGACTACGGCAGTGTGCACCTCGATGTGGCGGGCCGCATGGCTGAAGTCGTCACCGGCACCCCCTGGAACGAGTTGTTTGCGCAACAGCTTCGCGATCCATTGGGACTGCCTTCGGACATCGTCTACTACGCAAATCCGTTGAAGGTCACCGGGACAGACAATCCACTCCTCGCGGGCGGGTTGATCATGTCGATGAACGAATACGAACACGTTCTGCACTTCGTGTTTGACGAGGGAGTGTGGCAAGGGACGCCGCTGCTGGCGCCCCAGATATTCACTACCCAGACTATCGAACCGTATCCCGACGCGGTGATAGGCAAGAGTCCGGGACCCAATCTGCGGTACGGACTGACAGCATGGCTCAACTGCAGCACACCACAGACCGGCTGCCATCAGATCTCGTCCCCCGGCGCTTTTGGGTTCACGCCCTGGATTGATCGGGACGCCGGCTACTATGCGATTCTCGGCATGTTGGATATGAACAACTACAAGACCCACTTCGGCGGCCATCTCGAGCAGCAGCTGGCGCCACTCATTGTCCAGGCCCTCCAACAGTCGGGCAACTAACTTACAGGAAACCGAAATGAAGCCATTCAATGTGCGCAACTTTGCAATCCTTACCGCCTGCATTACGCTCAATACGGGCTGCATGATGGCAGCCCGCGCCGTGGTGGGCCAACGACAGCCGGACCCGAGCAAGATTTTTGACTCGGCGGATACCAACGGTGACGGCGTGATCACTCGCGAGGAATTCCATGCGGCGCGGGAGCGCGCCTTTACCAAACTCGATCGCAATGGCGACGGATACATAGACAAGGACGATCTCTCGGGCCGCCTGGCTGGCCGCGAGAAGGCTCAGGAGCGCCTGGCCCAGCTGGTCACGCAACTCGACAAGGATGGCGATGGGCGTGTCAGCAAAACGGAATTCGTCGATGGCCCCACGCCGTTGTTCGATCGCTCCGATACGGACCACAACGGCGAGCTCAGTCGCGATGAGGTTGCGGCTATGAAG
>JAXDQF010000384.1:0-3742 GCA_034668025.1 Gammaproteobacteria bacterium
CGAGGTCGACACCGTCGAAGATGACCTTGCCGGCATTTGGACGCTGCAGCATCAGGACGGCCGACCCGGTTGTCGATTTGCCGCAGCCCGATTCACCGACGAGGCCGAACGTACTGCCCCGTTTGACCGCGAAACTAACCTCGTCGACGGCTTTGATCCTTACGCCGCGGCGGCCGCTGAAATGAACCGACACCGCCTCGACGCGCAGGATGTCATCGTTGACGGTCATGCTCGGTCTCCGCTCCAGTGCGATGTGAGGTCTGCAACGCAGCTCGCGTAGTGGCCGCCTCCGAGATGACGGGAGGGCGGCATCGTCCGTTGACAATCCGCAACCGTGACGCGGCAGCGCGGCAGGAACGGACACAGCGTGATCGGCTCGATCATGTCCGGAGGCATGCCCTCGATCGACACCAATCGGTCGCTGCCTTCTCCGTCGACGCGGGGCGAGGAGCCGATGAGCCCGAGCGTGTATCCGTGGCTCGGGCGATAGAACAGTTCATCGACACTGCCGGTCTCCACGATCCGTCCCGCATACATGACGTTGACGCGATCGCACATGCCCGCAACAAGCCCGAGGTCATGGCTGATCCAGATCACCGCGGTGCCGAGATCACGGGCGAGCTGTTTGACCAGTTCCACGATCTGCGCCTGAATTGTCACGTCGAGGGCCGTGGTAGCCTCATCAGCGATGAGAAGTTTGGGATGGCAGGAAAGCGCGATGGCGATCATCACTCGTTGCCGCATGCCGCCGGACAGCTGATGAGGATACGCCGAAAGGCGCTTTTCCGGCATCGCAAGGCCGACCATGTCAAGGAGTTCGACCGCACGACGGCGAGCGGCCGCCCCGTCCATTTTCTGATGCCGTCGCAACACCTCGGTCAGTTGCCGCCCGATCGTCAGCACTGGGTTCAGGGATCTCATCGGATCCTGAAAAATCATACCGATCTTCGCGCCGCGGATTTCGCGCACCGCGGCCTCGTCAAGCCGAAGAAGATCCATGCCGTCGAACGTGATTTCGTCAGCGCGCATCCTCCCCTGCACGAGCCGCATGATCGACAGCGCCGTCACGCTCTTGCCACTGCCGCTCTCACCAACCAGCCCCAGAATCTCCCCCTCCGCCACGTCGAAGGTTACACCGTCGACCGCACGTACCACACCCTGTTCGGTGTCGAAGTGGGTCTGAAGGTTTCGGACGCAAAGGAGCGACATCTAGGTCATCCCGGAAATAACTGGGGTTCAGATAGGTGGGAACGTGTCAGCGCCGCCGGCTGCGCGGATCCATCCAATCGCGCAATCCATCGGCCATGAAATGAAGGCTGAGGGCGCAGAGGATGATTGCGGTACTCGGCACCAGGAACATCCAGGGTGCGTCAGCCAGGAACCGGCGGGCGTCGCTGATATCCCTCCCCCAACTGGGCTGCGGCGGCTGCGTGCCGAGGCCCAAGAAGCTGAGCGCGGCCTCGGTGACGACGGCGGCCGCAAACACGATCGTCAGCTGCACGATGATGGGCGAGAGGATATTGCGAAGAACATTCGAGAAGGCGATCCGAAAGGGGCCGGCTCCCAGCGCCCGAGCGGCCAGCACATGAACTTCCTCGCGGGCCGACAGGGCGCTTCCGCGCACAAGACGCGCCAGGATCGGCGCCTGCACCATCCCCAGGGCGAGCATCACGTTTTGGACATCGGCGCCGAGAAGACCGACGATCGCGACCGCCAGTAGAAGCGGCGGGAACGTGAGGAACGCATCAACGAGCCGCATGAAAATGTTGTCAATTCGTCCGCCGAGAAAGCCGGACGCAAGCCCGAGCGGCACACCTACGACGAAGGTGAAAGCCGTAACCAGGAGACCAACCAGCAGAGAGACGCGTCCACCGTAAATGACGCGAGACAGGACATCGCGGCCGAAGTGGTCCGTTCCGAACCAATGGAGGAGGCTCGGGGGTTGCAGCTTGCTCGCAAGGTGGATCTTCACTGGGTCATAGGGTGCCAGCACAGGCGCAAGAACGGTCACGGCGCAGATGAGCACGAGACAAGCAAGACCCGCGACGGCGGCACGGTTACGGACGAACTGGCGTGCTGCGACGCGGAGCGCATGGCCCCTCTCCGGGCGCTCGTCCAGTACAGCCAATTCGGGGGTATTTACCGACATAGCATCAATACCGGATGCGTGGATCGAGCAATGAATACATCACGTCGGCGGCGATGTTCGCAGCGATAAAGAACATGGCAATCACCAGCGTTACGCCTTGCACAACGGGAAAGTCACGGTTGACCACCGCGTTGAGCATAGCCGAGCCGAGCCCGGGTATTGCAAAGATGTATTCAATCGTAACCTGCGCTCCGATAAGGTGGCCCGACTGAATGGCGGCCATCGTCACGAACGGGATCATCGCATTCTTCAGCGCGTGTACGATGATGATCGTGCTGGGCATCAACCCCTTGGCCCGCGCAGTCCGCAGATAGTCCTGCGACAGCACGTCGATGAGACTCGACCTGAGGAGGCGCGTCAGAACCGCGACCGGGTGAATGCTGAGCGCGATGGCCGGCACAATGAACGGGCTGAAGTGAGCCCACCAACCGCCCGTTGCGCTTGCACTGGAGCCGATTCCGGTGATGGGCAACCACCCGAGCTTGATCGAGAAAACGTAGGTCAGGATGAGTGCAAGCGCGAAATTCGGCAGCGCAAATCCCCACACCGTGAAGCCGGTACAGACATTGTCGATCCAAGTGCCACGTCGCAGCGCCGCCACAATTCCCAGGGGAATGGAAACGATCAACGCAATCAGCATGGCCGCCGCCGCCAATTGCAGACTGACGGGCAACCTCTCCCTCAGTAACGTCGTGACGGGTTGATTGAGACGGATCGAGCGTCCGAAGTCGCCCTGCAGGACTTGCTGCATCCAGAGAAGATATTGAACGGGGAGCGGCCGATCGAGGTTGAACTCCTTTTTCATCGCCTCAGCGGCCCCGGGCGACGTCTCCATTCCCAGCATGATCTGCACCGGGTCGCCCGGAGTCGCCCGCGTGATCGCAAAGATCGCCAGCGATACGACGACGAGAACCAGCGGAATCTGAACGATCCGCCGAAGGAGGTATGAGAACATTGCCGAACCCTCGCCCTACACTTCAACCCCAGGAAACCGTGTCCATCTTCTCCACGTGCTCCTGTGGCGACGGTTCGAACCCAAGAAGTTTCTTATTATAAATCTGTATTGTATTGGGATTGACGTGGAAAATCATCGGACACTCATCGAGCGTTAGATCAACGATCTGATGGTACAAGGGCTCGCGCTTGGCTAGATCGAACTCGGAGCGCGCAGCGATAAGCAACTCGTTCATCTTCGGGTTGTTGTATCCGCGCGACGTCTGGCTGTTGAGAAAGTTCCAGGACGTGGCATCCGGGTCTGGGCCGTTCATGGTAACGTCTTCCAATAATTGACTGTATCGCCTGTTCAGCCAGAGATTGTTGAAGCCGCCCATATCCATGTTCTGAATTTTGTAGGTAATGCCAATCTGCGACACCATCGCCGCGACCAGCTCGAGTTCCTTGCGGAGCCAGTCCTTGTCGCTCGTGATCACTTCAACTTCGTAGCCGCTGAGGCCAGCTTGCGCCATCAGCTGCTTCGCTTTGGCGAGATCGCCGTTCTTCGGGTACCGTAGCAATTGTCCCCGGTGGCCCATGTATCCGTCGGGTATTTGATTGTCCGTGGGGATCGCCTCGCCATAGTAGATCTCGTTCGCT
>JAXDQF010000385.1:0-37622 GCA_034668025.1 Gammaproteobacteria bacterium
GGTTGGCGACACGGTGCGCTCAGTCATCCTGCAGGCCAACAAGAACGGATTCTTCTATGTGTTGGACAGGCGCAGCGGCGCGCTGCTGTCGGCGCAACCCTTTGTGCATATCAATTGGGCTTCGGGCGTCGATCTCCACACCGGCCGTCCGGTGACGACGGAGGCTTCCGACTGGTACGAGGCGCCGGCGAATATCTATCCCTCTCCTTATGGCGCGCACACCTGGAGTCCGATGTCCTACAGTGCGCAGACTCATCTGGTTTACGTTCCGGTGATCGATGCCCCGGCTGTATGGGTGGACCTGGCGCACAATGGAGGCGCCGTGAAGTACATCGATGGCATCTTCACCGCGAATGCCATCATTCCGGACGACACATACGACGCCGCCGCTTTGAAACACCTGTTCGGTCCAATGCCGGGTCGGGAGGTCGTTCGCGCCGGACGTCACAACAACCCGGTGCGCGAGCTCATTCGAGCATGGGACCCTGTTGCACGAAAGATCGTGTGGGAGCATGAGACTTCAGCGGGCATTCGCGGCTACGACGGCGGCATCGCTTCGACGGGCGGGAACCTGGTATTTCAAGGACGCGGCAGCGGCGGCTTATGGGTATACGCGGCGGACACCGGCAAGGTGTTGAAAGTCATCGAGACGGGCAGTCACATCATGGCTGCGCCCACTGTCTACGCCGTCAACGGTGAGGAGTTCGTTGCGGTGCAGGTGGGTTACGGGGGCACCGGAATCGCGGCCGGCGGGATCCCGCCGCACAGTGCTGCGGTCGCGTATGAGAATACGAATCGCATCATTGCTTTCAAACTCGATGGCGGTGTCGTACCTACGCCGCCCCGGCGTTCCATCGAGCCGTTCTCGAAGCCGCCCGAGCAGCACGCGAGCCGGGCGAGCATTGATGCCGGCGAGATCAAATTTGTAGAGGAATGCTCGCGCTGTCACACCTTGGGACTGGGCACCACACCCGATCTGCGCAAGCTCAATCCCGGTCTGCATCAGATTTTCAAGGACATTGTGTTGCATGGCGCAGTGGCGCCCGCGGGCATGGAGCGCTTCGACGACATTTTGAGCGAGACGGATGTCGAGAACATCCACGCTTACTTGATTGATCAGGGCTGGCAAGGGTTTCGTTCTCAACAGGAGTCAGCGCAAAAATGATGCTGCACCTGTTGCATGCCGACTCCGGAGTCGTCATGGTTGCGCAGGTCGAATCGACCGCCCGGCAGGGCCGGTACGCCGCCCAGGAGTTCAAAATCGAGCACGTGAAACTCGCAAGTGGCCTCGACATGGCCTATCGGCGCGTTGGACATGGGCCGGTCGCGCTCGTGCTAGTGCACGGCTACAGCCTTTCCTCCGCGGAATGGATCAAAGTTCTGCCGCTGCTACCGGCCGACCGCTACACCACGTATGCAGTTGATCTGCGCGGTTTCGGCGACTCCGGCAAGCCGGAGGAGGGTAATGACTTTGCCCACCTGGTCGCCGACCTGGCGCAGTTTCTGGACGCCATGGGCCTGCGTCGCGCGGTGATGATCGGCCACTCCATGGGGGGCGCGCTGCTGCAGGATTTTGTGCTGGCTCATCCCAACAGAGTGTCTGCTCTGGTGCTTTCGGATGCCTTCGCGCGTAACGAGCCGCCGCTCGGCATCAGCGATGCGGTCCGCAAGCGTATCGACGGTTACGGCGGCGCAGGCGCCAACCGGCGAGTATTCGAGACAAACATGCCTCGTTACTTCGACGCCGCGAATCTCACGTCGGCCGACGCGGAGGTCTTCGTTACTGAAGCGCTCAAGGCGAGCAATTCGGCACTGAAGGGATTGCTGGCCGAGGAATACACGATCCCTAACATACCCGTTGAGCGATACCGGGAGATTGCGGCGCCTACTCTGATTCTAGTGGGCGCACACGATGCTTTCGTGCCTTTCAAACAAGTGATGGCGTTGACCGACTCCATTCCCGGCGTGCGCCTGACGGTAGTCATCCCGCGGGCCGGTCACACGCCGATGTGGGAGCAGCCTCTGGCCTGGGCCACGGCGGTGCGGGACTTTCTCGAGCGGAGCGATACCCTCCTCGGGGAGGGTGGTGGCCAATAGAGCCTCGCGCATGGCGTGGACGCCGCGCAGTTCACTCCGCCGGTCGATGCCGCGTGCTAAACCTCGAGCGGCATGACTCTCGGGTACAACATCGCGACCTTGTTGTTCGGTGGATTTACGCCATTCATTGCGACTTGGCTCATAGCCGCCTGCCACACTCCGCTGGCCCCCATCTACTATGTCATGGCGATGGCCGTGCTGGCGGCTATCTTCGTCCTGACTTTGCGTGAGACCGCTTGGGATGCCTTCGAATAGGGTCCCTGACTGCCGCCGGATGTCTCATTGGCAGCAGATGGAAATGTTACTAGGGAGTAATATTTTCGTTGATATTTGCAGTGACGGGCGATATAACTGTTCTGTTGCACGAGCGAGCTGGGAGAAGATGCGTGGGGTCAGCAGTGAATCGCCCGATGGTTTCGCGGAGCTGAACGGTGCCCCGGGACGTGACGCGCCGCGGAGCTCTCGTGGGTGCTGGCGGGCTTGGCGCGCTGGCATTGCTTACCCGGGCGGCTCCCATATATGCCGCGAGCGGCGAGCTGCTGGCGCCGGCGGTTGCGCCGCAATCACTGACCGCGCACGAAAGCTTTTTGTTTGAAGAGCTGTGTGAGGCGATGGTTCCGGGAGCCCGTGCCGCCTCAGTAGGGCGTTACCTCAACTATCAACTTTCATTGTCGCCGGATGACTGTCTGCTGTTCGCGCGGTATCTGCCGATCGCGACCCCGTACCTGAGCTTCTATCGTCAGGGAGCGAGCGCGATCGATGCGGCCGCTCAGCGGATCGGGCCACGTGCCGTGCGGCAAATGAGCTCGCTGGATTGGCGGCTGCTTGCCCAAGGATTGCTGCGAAAGTCGCTGGCGGACTGGAATGGCCCACCGAGCGAGCTGTTGTATTCCGCCTTGCGCAACGATGCACTGGATGTCGTCTATGCAACGGAGGAGGGCCTGAGAAAGCTCGGGATTCCGCTCATGCGGCATTCGCAGCCGGCGCCCCGGTTCGACCGTGGGAAGTAAAGTCGAACGGGCTGATGTCGTCGTGGTCGGTGCCGGCGCGGCGGGCGCGGTGGCTGCGGCGGTATTGGCTCGGCGCGGCAAGCGTGTAATCGTCCTCGAGTCCGGTCCTGCATGGCAGCCCCGTGAGCTGTACAACTCGTTGGTCTGGGGAAGGCGGCTACGCTGGGCGGCACCGCCCGCGCTCATGGCCGGCAGCGATCCTTTTCAGCATTCATTCAACATCGGGCGTGGGCTCGGTGGCAGCGCCTTGCACCACTACGGCTGCTGGCCGCGCATGAGCCGCGCCGACTTTCGCGGCTGGCCGATGGACTATGACGAGCTGCGGCCGTATTACGATCGGATACAGTCGGAAGTGGGTATCTCAGGGGATGCGGCCAAGGAAATCTGGCGGCCCCCGGGCGAGCCTTATCCAATGCCGCCATTGCCGGTATTCCGTCACGGGGAGTTGTTGGCCGGGGGATTCGAGAAGCTGGGAATCCATGTCTCACCGCAGCCGATGGCAATCAATTCCATCCCGTACAAGGGACGCCCATCGTGTCAGTACGACGGCTGGTGCGACAGCGGTTGTTCAATATTGGCGCTCGCGAATCCTCAGGCCGTTTATCTACCAGAAGCGTTGCGAGCAGGCGCCCAACTGCGCTCCAACGTCAACGTTACCCGGCTGCTCGCGGTACGCAAGCGGGGTCCCTTCGGGGAGGCTGAGCGCTTGCGTGGCGTTGCGTGGCGCGACTCGCGGAATGGCTCCGGGATCGTCGAAGCACAATTCGTAGTGTTGGCTGCAAATGCCATCCAAAACGCGCGATTGCTGTTGAGCTCATCCACATTCGACGGCAGTCATGCCCTGGCTAATTCCAGCGGCCTGCTGGGCTGTTTCTTTACGTATCACTCCAACGTCAGCGTGGTGGGTGAGTTCGACGAGCCGACACACAACTCGCTCGGGCCGGTGGCCGGTACGCTGTACACCAGAATTCCCGGCGGGCAGGGCACCGACGCCGCGCTCGGCCAGTCAATGTGGCACATCGGAGTGTCGATCAAGCCGACAGATGTCACCGGGATGGCCAACTGGCGATCCGACCTGATGGGCCCGGAACTGACGGAGTTTCTCGAGCGCCGGGCGCCCAGGATGGCCAACTGTATCGCGTTGGGTGAAGTCGGTGCACGTCGCGAAAACCGCATTGAAATCGCTGGCGAACGGGATCGCTGGGGCGTTCCGCTCGCCAGGGTGATCGTTTCCCTCGAGGCGCGCGACAAGGCGCTGCTACGGCGCCTGGGAGAGACTGGTCTCGCCGCGTGCAAAGCTGCAGGCGCCCGCGATGCCTGGATCGCCGGATACGGCAACAGTCATGCGATGGGTGGGACCATTATGGGAAGGGACACCCGTACATCGGTCACTGACAGCTACGGCATATGCCATGACGTGGCCAATCTAGCCATCGTCGGCTCCGGCGTGTATCCCACATCCCTGGCCATCAATCCGACCTATACGATCCACGCTTTGACGTTACGCACGGCCGAGCGAATCCTTTCGCTTTGGCCGACATGATTCTCTCCCGGGTACCTCAAGTCTTCGTTGCCTCAATGCCCCGCAGGTAGACGTCGGCTACGTCGTCGGCGAGCTGCTCCGGGCTCGACTTTCCAGTGAGTACGTACTGGCTGACGATCCGATCGAGCGTCCCGACATAACACTCGGATGCGAAGTCCGGATCGAGATCGTGGCGGAGGTAACCGGAGGCCTGTTCGGCGACGATATTGGCGGCCACGAAGGCGGCAATCTCCTTGTGAATCTCCTTCGTGCGCGGCGTCTGAAAGTAGCCGATCAGGCCCAGGGAAGGGTTGTCGGCGAAATACTGAAGAAATTCCCGAATCGCCGCTGTCATCCCCCGCCGCGCAGTGGCACGGTCGAGATTCGACGGTACCCGTACACGCCGGATGATGGCGAGTAGCTCCTTGCGGACGCGACTCACCAGGTGCTCGTAAAGGCGATCCTTGGTGTCGAAGTAGAGGTAGAACGCCGGCTGGCTCAGCTTCGCCCGCGCGACGATATCGCTGATTTTGGTTCGCTCGAGGCCGCGCGAGGCGAACTCGGCTATGGCCGCATCGATCAGGCGCGCCTGGGTCCGCTCGCCTTTGGTGGGCCCGGCGCGTTGCCTGCGGGCCGCCCTGTGGACCGGTGCCGTTTTGACCTTCAGACCGTTCCGATTCGTTCCGTTCGCGCGCATTGCACCTCCAGATCGCGCAATTATGCCCGCAGTGGGCCTCAGCACATAGACGCGCGCAGCCGTCCACTGCGGGTACATATGGCACCGCGTCCGGGCTTGCTATTTTGTTACTCATGAGTAATATTACTGGAAAGTAATGTTGTTTGTCGATGCTCAGGATCACCACGTGCGCTGAGCGCCGTGGATCGGCACGGCGGCCGGCGCGGTTACTACAATTTTAATCGGGGGTAGATATGCGTGTTGGCTCACACACTCACGACAGGCTGCGCGCTCTGTCAGCTCTTGCTGCCTTGGGGAGCTCCGCTTTGCTGTGCGCACCTGGATTCGCCGCAGAGGACGCTCCGGTGCAGGTGGAGGAGGTCATCGTCACCGCCCAGAAACGCGCGCAGGCCGCGCAGGACGTGCCGCTGACGATGCAGGCTTACTCTGCGGCGCAACTCCAGGAATTCGGAGTGACACAGGCGTCGGATCTCGCGAAGTTCACTCCCGGCCTGAATACGGCCGGGGCCAACGCGGGGCAAACGCTGTTGTTCGCGATACGCGGCGTGGTCCAGCAGGACTTCGGTGGACAGGCGGAGTCGCCCGTCGCCACGTACGTCGACGATGGTTATATCGCAACCAACACTGTCGTTGGCGTGAAACTCTTCGATATCGATCACGTAGAAGTTCTAAAGGGTCCACAAGGAACATTGTTCGGGCGTAATGCGACCGGCGGCGTCGTCAATATTTTCAGCAAGCAACCCACCGCTACCTACGATGGTTACGCCGAAATCGGCTACGGCTCGTACGATAATGTGAGAGCGCAGGCCGCCTTCGGCGGACCCCTTTCCGACACTGTGAGGTTTCGGGTGGCGGCGCTGTTCGAACAAAATGGCGCGTGGATTCACAATGTCTCAGCAGCCGGCCAGGACGTTGGCGCGGACCAGGACGTCGCTTTGCGGGCGCATCTGGAGTACGAGCCCAGCGCCGATACGGACATACTCTTCACCGGGTACTTCAGCCGGTCTCATTATTCCTGGGGCCCGTACTTCTCGCTCTCCACCCGTACGGTGAACGATTCCGCCGGAAACATCATCAATTCCGTCGTCGTGAATCAGCCGACTGCGTTGGGGACACAGCCGAGCGATGCTGCACGCCTGACCATCGATGCGAATGACACCCGCGACACGGGTGGCCAGTCCCGGCTGGCCGGTGGCACCATCAAAGCGACCTGGAACCTGGGCGGACCTGTTCTCACATCGGTCACCGATGCGAAATCGGCCGAAGACGGGGAGTTCGTTGACGATGACGCCTCCCCGGTTTCCTTCATCAACTCGAACAACAACGGCTTCGCGAGCAGTCTTTCGCAAGAGTTGCGCCTGTACGGCGATCAAGGATCGCTGCGCTGGTACACCGGCGCCTTTTACCTGCACATCCGCTCCGGGATGAATCCAGATCGAAACTGGATCTACCCCGCGAACACGCGGGTCGACGACTGGTTTACGCTCCGTACCAACTCCTATTCCGGATTTGGCCAGGTTGAATATGACCTCAATTCGAAATGGACGCTCATAGGCGGATTGCGAGTCACGCAGGAGAAGAAGACCTACCAGTACGATTCGGAGGCCTTCTCGCTCACAGGAATGGATCTCGGGCCTTCGCGCACGCCCTACCATGGAAACGAGAGCGTTACGCTGGTTACCGCGAAGGGCGAGCTCGACTACCACCTCGCCGAGCATGTTCTTCTCTACGGCGGCTGGAATCGGGGTGCGAAGGCGGGGAGTTTCAATGCGCCTTTCGCCGGTGGTACTGCCTATCCGGACAGCGGCATTCCCTACAAATCGGAAATCCTCAACGCCTTCGAGGTCGGAGAAAAGTCAACGCTCGCCGGTGGGACGGTTCAAGTCAATGCGGCAGCGTTCTATTACAACTACCAGGACTATCAGGCCTTCAAGCTCATCGGTCTGTCGACACAGGTGCAGAACAATCCGGCCAAGGTATATGGAGGTGAGCTCGATCTTCTAGCCCATCCCGTGCCGCACCTGACGACGCAGATCACAGCGAGTTATACCCACGACCGCGTCTATGGCGTTTCGATCGGGGAACCGGAGCTGCTCACTCGGGTCGCGCCTTACACTTCGGCGTGGAAATGGAGCGCTCTCGCGAAATATGACTTCAAGCTTCCCTCGGGAACGCTCAGCGTGCAGGGCGACGTGCAGCACACCGGACAATTCTGGTTCTCGCTCTCCAACTACGACGCTACACGCGTCGATGGTTATGACCTGTTCAATGCGCGCCTGACCTGGACGTCGGACAGTGGCGCGTGGGAGGCGAGCTTGTTCGGCGAGAATCTCACGGACAAGCGCTACGGAACGGTCGGATTCGATCTGTCCGCACTCTGTGGATGCACACAGATCGGCTATGGGCGCCCCCGTTGGTTGGGTGGCTCGATTCGCCGCAATTTGTGAGGAGTTAGTCGTATGCAAATGGGGAGCCGCCGCAGTGCGCTCTCGGCGCTGTGGCTGTTTATGACGATGGCGCTCATCGGTGCCGCGGTCTATATCGCGTGCGGGTCCGATGCAAACGCACAGGGGCTAAGACTGAGCACGGTAGCGACCAATCGACGGGAAATCGGGGGCGTTGTGGCCGGTGTGCATGGTCCAGAGGCGGGCGTCTGGGTCATTGCGGAGACGACGGATCTGCCCACAAAGTTTGTCAGGATCGTGGTGACCGACGACGCGGGGCGATTCCTATTGCCTGATCTGCCGCAGGCCACCTATAGGGTCTGGGTACGTGGTTACGGCCTTGTCGATTCGCCGAAGGTGCGTGGTGTTCCGGGAGACATGTTACAGCTGCGCGCCGTGGCGGCACCCAGTCCCGCAGCGGCGGCCCAATACTATCCCGCCCTTTACTGGTACTCATTGCTCGAGATCCCGGCGGCGTCCGAATTTCCAGGCACGAGTGGCAACGGCTTGCCAGCGGCTCTCACGACCCAGGAACAGTGGCTCGAGGTCGTCAAAACCGATGGCTGTAACGAGTGTCATCAACTAGGCAACCTCGCGACTCGTACTCTTGCACCGCAACTGGGCACATTCCACTCCTCCGCTGAAGCCTGGCAACGGCGGATCCTGAGCGGGCCGGCGAGTAACCTGATGGTATTGCGAGCCGGCACCCTCGGGCCGCGGTTGTTCGCATTGCTGGGTGACTGGACGGACCGGATCGCCGCTGGCGCGCTACCGACGTCAGCTCCGGCGCGGCCATCCGGCCTGGAGCGCAACATCGTCATCACGATGTGGGACTGGGCGCGCCCGACAGACTATGTGCATGACGAGATCTCAACCGACCGGCGCCACCCGACCGTGAATGCCAACGGGCTCATCTACGGCTCTCCAGAGCAGAGCACTGATCGCGTTCCGACACTGGACCCCATACACAACAGCGCGGGTGGCCTCGTGATTCCGGTGAAGGATCCGGCAACGCCGTCGACCGCCAACAATCCGGTTCTGGCACCCTCCCCGTACTGGGGTAAGGGGTCTTACTGGAGCAGTCAGACTGACACGCACAACCCCATGTTCGACGAGCTGGGGCGCGTCTGGTTTACGTCGCGTATACGGCCGGACGCTACACCCGCTTTCTGCCGCGAAGGTTCGAGTCAACTCGCGGCGAAGTTGTATCCGGTCGACTCGTCCAGTCGGCAACTGGCAATGTACGATCCCGGATCCGGCCGGTTCACTCTCATCGACACCTGCTTCCCGACGCACCATTTGCAATTCGCGTCCGACTCGAATAACACGCTTTGGCTGAGCACCGCAAACATCGACGGCACCGGGCCTTCGATCGGGTGGCTCAATCGCAAGGTCTTCGAGCAGACCCACGACCAAGCCGCCTCCCAGGGCTGGACCGCGCTCGTGTTGGACACCAATGGTAACGGCGTGCGCGACCGCTACACGGAGCCTGGCCAGCCCCCGGATCCGAAACTGGATCGGCGCATCGCGGTCAACACCTACGGCATCGCACCGAGCCCTGCCGATGGGTCCATCTGGGGTTCGGTGGTCGGCTTCCCGGGCGGACTCGTCAGGATCACTCTGGGGCAACACCCTCCGCAGACGACGCTGGGGGAGT
This sequence comes from Gammaproteobacteria bacterium, assembly GCA_034668025.1. GTDB lineage: Bacteria > Pseudomonadota > Gammaproteobacteria > Steroidobacterales > Steroidobacteraceae > 13-2-20CM-66-19. Next base: position 9,428 of record JAXDQF010000385.1, read on the forward strand.
TCTTCGAGCCGCCATGGAACGATCCAAGAGCTCCGGTACATGGTTTTTCACCGCGAGGCATGGATATCGATCGCAACGGCGTTGTCTGGACCAGCCTGGCGAGCGGTCATCTTGCGAGCTTCGACCGGCGCAAATGCCGGGGTCCGCTCAACGGGCCGAGTGCGACCGGAAAACACTGTCCGGAAGGCTGGACGCTCTATCGGTTCCCGGGGCCCCAGTTTCAGGGTGTGCCTGACAGCGGCAGCGCGGAGTCCAGCTACTACACCTGGGTCGACCAGTTCAACACCTTCGGGCTCGGAGCGAACGTACCGATCGCCACCGGTAACAATTCCGATTCGTTGTTGGCGTGGGTCAATGGGAAATTCGTCACTCTGCGGGTCCCGTATCCGCTGGGTTTTTTCGCCAAGGGAATGGATGGACGCATCGATGATGCGCAGGGCGGCTGGCAAGGCCGGGGCCTATGGTCGACCTACGCCACGCGGGCGCCGTTTCACATCGAAGGCGGGAAGGGGACGACCAGCAAGGTCGTGCATTTCCAGCTACGGGCCAGCCCACTGTCCCGGTGACCCGACTCAACACCTCGAGGAGATTGCCATGTTTGCGGCTATCCAGCGCTGTCTGCGCATGCTGCCATTGCTTGGCCTGGCACTTTGCCTGCCGGCTGCCGCGGACGTTCCGGCTCCCCGGGAGGCTGATTTCATCCTCCACAACTTTCCGTTCGCCTCGGGCGAAAGATTGCCGGAGCTGCGGATCCACTATGCGACGCTCGGTACGCCCGCGCGCGATGCCAACGGACACATAACTAACGCCGTTCTCATCCTCCACAGTACGGCGAGCTCGCTCAAGCAATTCTTCGTACCCCACTTCGCCGGCGAGCTGTTCGGACCCGGACAGACTCTGGATGCCAGGCGTTATTTTCTGATATTTCCTGACTCGATCGGCCATGGCAACTCGAGCAAGCCCAGCGACGGCCTGCATGCCCGCTTCCCGCAATACGACTATGACGACATGGTAGACGCGCAGTATCGGCTGCTGCGCGAAGGTCTCGGCGTCCAGCACGTGCGTCTCATCGCCGGAACTTCGATGGGCTGCATGCACACGTGGGTTTGGACCGAACGCCACCCGGATTTCATGGACGCGGCGATGCCGCTTGCTTGCCTCCCAGCGCCCATGTCGGGCCGCAATCGGATGTGGCGGAGCATGCTGATGGATGCGATTCGAGCCGATCCACAGTGGCACAATGGTGAATACCAGCAGGAGCCCGCGCGAATATTGCGCATCGCCGCGGGCATATTGTTCATCGCCGGCAACGGCGCACTGGAATTTCAGCGCGCTGCGGCAACGACCGCCGCCACGGACCGGTATTTCCAGGAGCATGTCGAGGCCATGGCTGCGTCCCTGGACGCAAACGATCTGCTGTATGCCCTGAACGCCTCGCGAAACTATGATCCTTCCAGCAGGCTCGAGTCGATCGCTGCGCCCGTCACCCTCGTCAACTTCGCCGATGATTTCATCAATCCGCCGGAGCTGGGTATTGCGGAAGCCGCCGTAAATCGCGTCAAGCGTGGCCGATTCGTACTGGTCCCCGTGTCCGCTGAAACCCACGGACATCACACCCATACGTGGGCACGTTTTTTTGACCGGTACCTGCGCGATCTGCTCGCTGAAACCGAGCCGCGCTCATCGGGGTTCTATACGCAGGAGCAGGCTGCCGATGGCGCCAAGGTGTTCAACGGTATCTGCAGCGGCTGCCACATCCTTGGCGGCTCGGGGGCTCCTCCCCGGAACCTCGAGGGGAAAGAGTTCCTCGCCCAGTGGAATACCGTCAATGATCTGTTCGGCAAGGTGAGCTTGACGATGCCGGCGAGTCATGTGTTGGGTCTGCGGAAGGAGGAGTACGCGGCGGTTGTCGGTTACCTTCTGCAAGTCAACGGCTTGCCGGCGGGCGCAGTCCCATTGGCTGACGATAGAGAGGTGCTGCGACGGCAGTTCCTCGCTGCTGATGCATCCTCAACTCGAGCCAACACCGATAGCGCGACTGGAAACGGGGGTTACTACAGCCCGTCACAGGCGCAACGCGGCCGGGCATTCTTCCAGGGCTCCTGCAGCCTGTGCCACACCGTCGATGCCGCGGCCCGGACGGGCGAGTCCTTCGACATGCCGCTGGCTTCCCAGGTCAGCGTGACGAAAGCGCCCGATGGTCTGCAGGCGGGCGCGCTGCGCCTGAAATTCAACCTCGCCGGCCCGCAATTCCAGGACCGGTGGCGAACGGTGGGGGATTTGTATTCGAAGGTGAGCACCGCCATGCCGGCCTACGATGCGGACGGCCTGAATCCCGATACGTATGCCGCGATCGTCGCCTACCTGTTACAGGCCAATGGATTGTCCGCCGGGAGCGAGGATCTTGGCACGAATGTGGAGGCATTGAACAACATGCCCCTCCTCGAAGCGGGCTTTACGAAGCTGTTCAACGGGCGGGATCTTTCCGGCTTCGAGCTCGTTCTGGGCCACAACTGCGCAGCGGGGCCGGGCGGTTGTGCCGCCACCGAGCCCGGCACGACATTCGAGGTCAGGAGAGGGGCGATCTACTGCTCCGGCAAACCGCTCGGATACCTGTACACCACAAAGAAGTACCTTGATTTCTCGCTGCGCCTCGACTACCGCTTCGTTCCGTCCCGCAGCTTCACACCCGGCGCCGAGTTCTATGGCAACAGCGGTTGGTTGCTGTTCATCGATGAGAACAAGGTTTGGCCCAGGATGCTGGAGATTCAGGGTGCAGAGCGCACCCTGCTCGAGCCGATCGCCGTCGACGGGCACGCGCGATTCACCGTGGACGCCGGGGCGCGCCAGCGTGTCCTCAAGCCGCTACAGTGGAATTCTGTCGAGATCGTGTCGAAGGGCGGCCAGGTCAGATCCTATCTCAACGGCACGCTGATCTCCGAAGTGACGCAGCACGACTTCATCCGGGCGGGGCACATTGGATTCCAGTCCGAAGGGGCCGAGATCTACTTTCGCAATATCCGCATCAGGGAGGAGTAGGGCTGGCTAATCCCGGTGCTGTTTTCCGCTGTTCCGGCCGCACGGGTCCAGGTGAAATCAGGGCTGCCCGCCCGTCCTCGCGACATTGAGCACGCTGAGCGTGAGCAGTTCCACGCCCGTTCGGATGGAAGTTTCGGGGACAGGCGCGAAATCGGAGGAGTGATTTCCAGGCACGGGCGCACCACCTGCCTTCCCGGCGGCGATACGCTTGGGATCGGTGCCGCCAATGAAATAGAAGATCGAGGGTACGCCCGCGTTTATGAATTCCGCATAGGTCTCGACACCGGTGTGGCCTGGGACATCTGCCGACACAAAGTTGACTCGGTTGCCAAATGCAGCATCGACCACTGGTCTCGTTCGCGCAACGAGTGCGCTGTCATTGACACCTGAGGTGGCGCCACCGCCAATGCGGCGGAACTCCGGTGCTGGCGCGTTGGCCATTTCGGCAACAGCGTTGGCGGTACGCTTCATTCCTTCGAGCAGCATCGTGCGAACCTGCGGCGCCGTGGAGCGCATTGTCAGCTTGAGGTCGGCATGATCTGGAATGATGTTGCCGGCGCTCCCCGCCTGGAAGCTGCCAACCGTGATCACGCCTGCCAACGCCGGTGATTTTTCGCGACTGACGATCGTTTGCACGTCAGTCACGAAATGGGCAGCGATCACGATGGGATCGATGGTCCTCTCGGGGTTGGCGCCATGTCCGCCACGGCCCCTGAAAACGACTTGGAACGTATCGGAATTACCTGAAAAGGCGCCGTCCTTCATCGTGATCGTGCCCGCCGGTTCCGGGCTGACATGAGCGGCGAAGCCGTAGTCGGGCTTGGGGAACTTGGAGAGCAGACCCGTCTCGAGCATCCCGGTGGCGCCGCCGCCGATCTCCTCGGCGGGCTCGCCGACAAAAACCAACGTGCCCTGCCATTCGTTCTTGAGCGCCACCAGCGCCTGGGCGGTACCAAGCCACCAAGCCATGTGGATATCGTGCCCACAGCTGTGAGTCACGAAGATCGTGCCCGGTGCGCTGCTATCGTTGTCCGCGGACCAGGATGCCGGCACTTGCACGTGACTTGCGTAAGGCAGTCCGGTCTTTTCCTCCATCGGCAGCGCGTCGAGCTCGGTGCGGATCATGATCGTAGGCCCTGGACCGTTACGGTAAACAGCGACGATGCCCGTCGATCCGCCGAAGCCCTCTGTTACCTCGAATCCCAGCCCCCTGATCTGCATGGCCAGGATCGCCGCGGTCCGCGTTTCATGAAAGCCGAGCTCCGGGTGACTGTGAATGTCCTTGTAGAGGCTCTCGAGGTGCGGATAAGTCCTGTCGAGAATGGCTGCGACACGGGCCTTCTCCTGTGTCGGATCGAAAGCCGCTGCCACGGTCGATACGATTGCGAAAGTCAGCATCGCCAGCGGGCGGACGAGCGATGTTAATTTAAGAGTCTTCATCATCGAGTTTCTCTTAGAAGCTCATGCGTCCGTTGATGCCTACGGTACGCGGCGGGATCGTAAAGAGTTGCCGCTTGATTCCCAGCTCGCTATGAGCGCCGGTAATACCCACCACATCGGTCAGGTTTTGCACGAACAGGTACAACCCCCAGGTTCCGGATTCCATGCCGGCGCGCAGATTCACCGAGCCGTAGTCGCCATACTTTTCGAAGTAGGGGTCGGTGGTCGGTCTGAAACTCGACTGCATCTGTCCGGTATAGGCGTAGTCCGCCCTTAGTAGACCGTTGAAGGCGCTGGTCAACGGAAAGCTATAGGACGCAGAGGCTGATCCCGTGACACGAGGTACACCCGGCAGGTAGTCTCCCTTCAACCCCGTGGTGCCGGTCAGCTGAATATTCGAGTTGACCTGATCCTGGGTCAACTTCGCGTCGGTAAAACCAAAGCCGCCGTTGAGCATGAGGCCGGTGATCGGCAGAGCAGTGATTTCCACCTCGCCACCGCGCGAGCGCGCGTTACCGGCGTTGGTGATATAGGAGAAAATGCCGTCGGCGGTGGTCGCCTTGGTCTGGACGTTGCTCCAGTCAATCTCGAACAGTGCCGCATCCACGGTCAGCTTGTTGTCGAGCCAGCTCGACTTCAGACCCGCTTCGTAGTTCCAGAGGCTGTCCGGCTTATACGAAACCAGTCCGCTCGGCAACGTCGGTATGTTGTTGGCTCCCCCCGGGCGAAACCCCTGCGACGCTGTGACGTAGGTGAGAATTCTCGGCGTGAAGTGATAACTCACGTTGTATTTCTCGAGAACGCCGGTCGCGTTCGAGGTGACTTGAGAATACGCCGTGGGAAAACTGTTGAAGAGAATATCGCCTTGCAGAGACTGGCCTGCGGTCGTCTTGCTGTAGTCGTAATACCGGACACCTGCGTTCAGAGTCAACTTCGAGAATAGCGTATACGCCAGATCGGCGAATTCCGCCTTCTGCGTGATCGTTGTGATCACAAAGCGATAGGCACGATCCTGATAGGGCGTGAAGACTTCCCCCGTCACGGGGTCAGCACGCGCGGTGTTGCTGTCAACATAGTCGTGGCGGTGTTCGTAGAAGCCGCCAACTGTCCATTGGAAGGGGCCGCTGTCGTTCGAGGTGGCCCGAACTTCGGTCGACGCCGCATCGAGAGCGGCAGGCTGCGGACCGATTATTGGGAGCAGGGCTTTCACGTCTTGACCGAAGGCAGTTAGCTGCGTCGCGGTGCAGGCGGTCGATAACGCCAGGTACCGTTTGCAGGTTTTTGGATTGGTTTCCAGCGCGACATAGCTCGCCGTGAAGTCTGCCGTCCGCAGGATGTCATAATGGTAGTAGGACCCCGTCGCGGTCAGCGTCGCACCCGGGAGCTTCCAGTCGCCCGTGAGATTGAAGAGCTGCAGCTTGCTGTTGAAAGGAAGCTGCGCCGCCGTATTTGTGTTGTATTTTCCGAGTGCCTGATACCAGCCCTCCAGATCGGCGGTCGTGGTGCTCTGATAGATGGCGGTGCCGGTGATCGTGAGGTCCGATCGCGGCGTGAAGCCGATCAGCGCGCGGACGCCGTCGGAGTTCGAGCCGTTGACGTTATTGCGGCCGAGCGCGATGTTATCGACATAACCGGCTCGCTTTTCGTGGTAGCCCGACACGCGCAGGGCTAGCACGTCGTTGATGATCGGCTGATTGATCATCCCCTTGGCATAGTAGCCGCTCGCACCGTCCTGTGTGGTCGATGCCTGACCTTCGTACGCGGACTGCTGCTCGGTGGCATTGGGTTTGTTGAAGATGACACGCAACGTGCCGGCCATCGAAGACGAGCCGTAGAGTGTGCCCTGCGGGCCGCGCAGAACCTCGACGCGCTCCACATCAAACAGATTGAGATCGGCCTGGCCCTGGCCCGGATCCTGCGTGGTGGTGTTGGGGCCGGTGACAGGCGTCTCATCATAGTAGACGCCGACGGTCGCCTCACCGGCAGCGTTGATCCCGCGGATGGCGATGCGGCTCATTCCCGCCGCCCCCTGGGTGAGGTTCAGATTGGGGATCTGTCGGAAGTAATCCGCCAGACTCGTGGCGCCCTCCGCCCGCAGGCCATCGCCGGTCACCACCGCGATGCTGAGCGGGGTTTCCTGCAAGGTCGAGGATCGCTTGAGCGCGGTCACCACGATTTCCTCGAGGGCGTCGGGCGCGGCCGCTGGTGCAGGCGTGGAAGGGTTCCCAGATTGTGCGTTTACGGTACCGGAAACCAGTGCGCAGGTGAGGCCCGTGGCCATGTACAGCGCAGTCGTTGAATTCATCTTGGTTGCCCCCAGGCTTTTTTGGATTTGATGTTGAGATCGAATAATTCGCGATGCTTTTGGCGGGAAGACGCAAGTGCGTACCCTGTCAGGGTGCGTTCTTCTCTGATTCCATTTCCGCCGTGTCCTGGAACCGGTCGCCTATACGATGATGCGCGCGGCCTCCATCCGAGGATCCTATTGCGATCAGAATCTCGTCGGGTGCGGGTGCGTCCGCAACTTGGAAGTTTGCCGTCAGGAAATGCGAACGCTTGCCGCTCTCGCTCTTGTGCGTCATGGGCAGCGAGAGCAGGGCGCCCGGCGCGTTACGTGTGTTTGTGGAGTCGAGATACGCAGTTGAGTGCACCGCCTTCCGAAAGACGTTACCGAACCGCAAGGTGTGGATCAGCGCGGAGGCGTGCTCGATTTCGCCATTCACGCCGACTGCTCCCGCCTTGCCGAAAGCCTCGACGGCTTCCGCTGGCATCAACGCGATCAGGCGCCGGGTCATCTCGGCGCCCAGGCTGGGGGCCAACCGTAGAATTTCAGGCCGGAGATTTTCAACGAAGCCCTGACCGGCCCACGGGTTCTTCAGTATGGCCGCGACCACCACCATCCTGATGGGACGCTCAGCAGGCTTGCCGCCTTCGATGATGGTCTCCTCGACAAATGTGGCGTACTTTCTAACCCCGAGGTTCACTGCACTCACTTTCTACGCTCCGATCTGCTCCAGCCGATGTAGGAACCCTAGCGACTGGACGGGCGCAGCGTCTTCCTGTGACATATAGGAAAGCTGGCGCACACCATCCTAGGATCTGGCGTAGCTGAGGGTCGAATGTTCGGTGTTATTCCGGCGGCATACCGGCGCGAGGACGATTGACGGTGGACCAGAAGGCCCAAATTCCCTCTCTGCGCGATGTTGCGAGCTTGGTCAATTCGGGCACCGACCTGCCCACGGTCCTGCAGCATCTCGTCCTCGCGGCCTGCCGCCACGCCAACTGGACGATGGGGTCGATCATGAGCATCGACGCCGCGGAGGGGTATGCGTACGTCATGTGCCGTCACGACCCGGCGCTGCTGCAGAGACCGCTACCGGACCGATGGGAGCTCGCGACCAGTCCCTCCGGTATCGCGCTGCGGCGCAACGAACCGGTGTATATCCATGATGCGCGGCAGTCGGAGGAGTTCCCGGAGTATCGACGCGAAGCCTTCGAACGCGACTATCGCAGCGTGCTCGTCGTGCCGATGAACTGCAAGGACACTGAGGACCGTCCCATGGTTCTCAGCCTCATCTCCCGTGAGATCATGGACATCACGAGCGACGACCTCGCCTTTATCGGCCTGATCGTGCACCTCGGCGAGATTGCAGTCGACAAGCAACATCGCCTGCTCAACGAGAAACGCGCTGCCGTGCTGCTGCAATCGGCTCTTCAGGCGCACACATCCCTGTTGAGCCAGGCGCTGTCGGAAGCCTCCGTCGCATCGCTTGCAGCCACGGTCGACACTCTGCTGCCCAATCCGATCGTCGTGGTCGATTTTTCGACAAACATGATCGTCGCCGGCCGCTCGCCCGACGAGGCGCACTACGACGATGAGGCCTGGCGGCAGGCCGTAAACACCACTCTACACTACGAGCTGCTCCAGGCGGCGCGCCACGGTGTTGGCCAGACATCGGCCACGCCCCGGACCCTCATTCTGGGCGAAGGCGCCACGAGCTTGCGCTTGACGCTGGAGATCGAAGCCCTGAAGGTCGACGGAGAGGCGGTCGGCGCGCTGCTGATCTTCCCGGCCGGCCGGAAGTTCGAGCCTCTCGACCGGTTGCTACTGGACAGCGCGCGATTCGCGTTCAGCGTGCAGCTGATGCGCAGCTTCGTCCGCTTCCGCCTCGAGACCCGCACGCTGACCGACCTGTTCTCGGAGATCATCGAGCGCCGCTGGCGCAACGCCAGCGATGTGATGCAGAGAGCGCAACGGCTCGGCATCAATCTCGACGTGCCGCGACAAATGCTCATTGCCGATTTTCCGCAACAGGCAAAGGACCCGGCGGGCCTTTCCGTCGATCTCCACCACGCGACGCTGCGAGTGCTTCAGCAGAGCTCGATTTCGGCAGCAATCGTCACGAACGAAGGTGGACTGGTCTGTTTGATTCCCATGGAGAGCGGAAAAGGAGCACAGCGGATCGCGAAACTCCAGCAGCGTATCGCCGGTGAGCTCGGTCGGTACTTCACGGAGAAGCCGGTCGTCGTGCTGTCCGCCGAGTGCGCCGCGCTTGCGGACTATGCGCCCGCCTGGGATCGGTGCCAGAGAATGATCCGTATCGCCAGGGCTTTCGGGCGCACTGGCGCGCTATCTGGCCCGGATTTCGGCCCATTGCCCGTGCTGACGGCTGCTGCGGACTCCGAAGACGTCCGGGAGTTCGTGCGTGACAGCGTGGGCTCGATCATCGCCCATGACCGCGAGCACGGCACTGCATATCTCGAAACTCTGACGGTCTATCTGCGGGAAGGTTGTCGCAATCAGGCGTGCGCAGATGCTATGAGCCTGCATGTCACGACGCTGCGCTATCGCCTTTCGCGGATAGCAGAATTGTTTGGCGTCAATGTGGAAACGCCCGAACGGCGGTTCGCGCTCGAACTCGCTATCCGCCTTCACAGTGTAATCGACCTGGTCGGAAAGTAGCTTCCGCCGGTCTGTCCCGTATGCTTCCTGTGTATCACAGCAAAGCCAGCGGGCTCTATTCCTATCCGCAGGGGGAAGAACGGTCCCGGTTCTGCGTCTAGCCTTGCGTTCAGTTGAACCAATGGACGCAGGGGACGATGACGGAGGGCGTAACAACCGTTGAAGCGGCGATTGATCCGCTCCTGCTGCGCCGTGCGTTCGGAACTTTCGTTACCGGGGTGGCCGTCGTCACGACGGTCGATCTGGATGGCAATCCGCGCGGCATCACAGCCAACTCCTTCACATCGGTTTCCCTCGATCCGCCGCTGTTGCTGATCTGCGTGGCCAAGTCGGCGGCGAGCTACACCGCGTTCACCACCGCCACTGCCTTTGCGGTCAATCTGCTGCACGAAGGTCAGGTTAACCTGTCAGCGGTGTTCGCATCCAAGTCGCCCCAGAAATTTCAGGCCGTCGGCCACGACCGACGGCATACGGGCGCCCCGATCCTCGAGGATTGCCTGACCTGGTTCGATTGCACCGTGCATAACTGCGTCGACGCCGGCGATCATGTGATGTTGATCGGGCGAGTCCGGGCGTTCGAAACCAACCCTTCCGCGCCACTTGCCTTTTGCCGGGGGCGTTATGCCCGGGTCAAGGACCCTCTGCCGGTCGGGTGGCTGGCTTCCCACGGCATGCTCATTGGATACCTGATCGAAGCCGAGAACGGACTGTTGTTGCGCGCTGACGCAGCGGACGGCTGGGCTCTGCCGATGGCAAGTCAGCGCAAGGCGGACAGCCGCCTGACGCTCGATGATGGCAGCACATTGACGCTCGTTCCCGAACGCACCTTCCTGTATTCCGTCTGGGAGGCGCCCGACAGCGACATCGGTTATCTGATCTACCGGGCCAGGCTGGCCGCCGGCAGCGCCGGCGGGGAGCTCCCGGCCGGCGTGCAACTCTTCCCCATCGATGCGATCCCCTACGAACGCATCCGCGCCCGGGAACAGCGCGCCATGTTGCGTCGCTATGTGCACGAGAGACGTGACGGCCGCTTTGGCATCTACATGGATTCCGATGACGGTGGCCGGGTGGCGATGATCGATGGCGAGTCGCGCGCCTGGACCGGCGCCGTTCACGAATAACTCGAAATCAGGCCGAAGCAACATGCGCACCACAGTCCAATCTCTCGAAGGCTCGCGGCTGGAGCTTTTCATCGACGGCCGATTCGTGGCTCCAAGGGCGGCTCACCGTATGCCGAGTTTCGACCCGACGACGGGCGCGAGCTGGTATGAATTCGCCGAGGCCGATGCGACTGACGTGGATGCCGCCGTCCGTGCCGCCAATGCGGCCTTCCGCGATCCCGCCTGGCGCCGTATGACGCAGAGCGAACGGGGCAAGCTCATTCGACGGCTCGCCGCTCTCCTGCTCGATCACGCGGATGAGCTGGCGCTCATCGAGACACGCGACAACGGCAAGCTGATCAAGGAAATGCGCGTGCAGATGAGCGCGCTGCCCAACACTTACCACTATTTCGCCGGAATGGCCGACAAGCTGCACGGCGAAACTATTCCGATCAACAAACTCGACGTCCTCAACTTCAACCTGCGCGAGCCGCTCGGCGTCATCGGCATGATCACGCCTTGGAATTCACCGCTCATGCTTCTGAGCGGCACGCTTGCCCCATGCCTGGCAATCGGCAATACCGTGGTCGTAAAGCCGTCGGAACACGCGACCGCCTCGACACTGGCGCTCGCGGAGTTGGTCACCGAGGCGGGTTTCCCGCCGGGCGTGTTCAACATAGTCACGGGCACAGGCGCCGTCACAGGTGAGGCGCTGACGCGCCATCCGGGCATCTCGAAATTCGTATTCACCGGCAGTACCGACACGGGTCGGCGCATCGCGGGCAACGCCGCCGCGAACCTTATCCCCTGCTCGATGGAGCTCGGAGGAAAATCGCCGCACGTAGTCTTCGGCGACGTCGATATCGAGCAGGCGGTGAACGGCGTCGTTTCCGGAGTGTTCGCAGCGGCGGGGCAAACCTGTGTCGCGGGCTCCCGTTGTTTCGTCGAGGCGAGTATCTACGACCGCTTCGTCGAAGCGCTCGTTGCACGCACTCATCGGATCAAAGTCGGCCACCCGCTCGAGGCTGAGACCGATATCGGACCGCTGGCACTGTCGGCGCAGCTGGCCAAGATCGAATCCTACATCGCCTCCGGCGTGACGGACGGCGCCTGCGTCGTCGCGGGCGGCAAGCGGCCGAAAGCACAAGCACTTGCGGCTGGCTGGTACTTCGAGCCTACGATCATCACCAACGCCCGCAACAGCATGAGTTTCATGCGCGACGAGTTGTTTGGACCGGTCGTTGGTGTGATGCCCTTCGGCTCCGAGGAGGAGATGATCACGCTCGCCAACGACACGCGCTACGGTCTTGCCTCCGGCATCTGGACGCGAGACATCGATCGGGCGCTGCGCTTTGCCCGGCAGATCGATGCCGGAACCGTCTGGATCAACACCTATCGATCCTCCGCCTACATGTCCGCGAACGGCGGCTTCAAGGAGAGCGGCTACGGCTACCGCGGTGGTTTTGAAGTGATGCGCGAGTTCTCGCGGCTGAAGAACGTCATCATCGATTACTCCGGCGCCATGCAGGACCCGTTCGTGATCCGCCTGCGCTGAAGTCCCGCAGAACCCGCCCCGCGTTTGAAGGAAGTGTCATGAAGTTTGCCGTGTCCCTCACCATGGAGCGTTTCTCGCCGAGCGTGCCGATGTCGGCGACGATGAGCAATGTGCTCGAGCTGGCGAAGATCGCCGACAGCGGCGGATTCGAAACCATCTGGACGGCGGAGCACCACACGATCGAATGCACGATCTCGCCGAACCCATTCCTGACTCTGACCTGGCTCGCGCAGCACACGGAGCAAATCCGGCTCGGCACCTCGACGCTCGTGGCGCCCTACTGGAGTCCCATCCGGCTCGCCGGCGAGGCGGCGTTGTGTGATCACCTGACGGGCGGCCGATTGGAGTTTGGCATCGCCCGCGGCTCATATCAGTATGAATTCGATCGCATGGCCGGCGGCATTCCGCAGCAGGAAGGCGTCGCGTACCTGAAAGAGCTGGTGCCTGCGGTGAAAAAGCTCTGGAGTGGTGACTACGCCCACGAAGGCCATTATTGGAGATTCCCGTTGACCGCGGCGGTACCCAAGCCGTTACAGCAGCCGCATCCGCGCATCTGGGTCGCGGCTCGCGATCCAGGCACGTTCGACTGGGCAATCGGGGTTGGGGCCAGCATCCTGTCCACGCCTCTCTCGGCGCCCGCGGCGGAGATCGCTGTGCTGGGCGAGAAATTCCGCAAGGCGGTGGCCGATCATCCCGAAGTGCCCAGGCCGCGGTTCATGATGCAGCGCCGCACGTGCGTGTATGACAGGAGCGACGACTGGCAGCTCGCCGTCCAGCACAGCAAGGACTATGGCCGGACGTTCGAAAACCTCATGCAAAACGTCGGCACGGTTACCAACGGCTTTCCGGAAGCGGTGCCGTACGAAGCCGTAGCCGGCCGCGATAATTACAAGCCGGACAACATCCGCAAGAACCTGATGTTCGGAACGCCGGATGAGGTGATCGGGAAACTGCTCGACTATGAGGCGGCCGGTGTCGACCAATACTGCCTCGGCCTCACGTTCAACCTGCCGTTCGATCTGCAGAAGAAGACGCTTCGACTCTTCATAGACGAGGTCCTGCCCGTGTTCGCCGAGCGCGATCGGCGGCGCTCCGCGGTGTCAGATCGTTAGCGATGTCAGAATCCAGACAACACCAGGCCGGACCGGTCACTCTCAATTACCGGATCGCTGGGACGGGGCCGGAGCCGCTGGTCTGTATCCACGGCGTCGGCTCCTACCTCGAGGCGTGGGACGGTGTCGTGCGGCATCTCGAGGACCGCTTCACCGTTCTCACCTTTGACCTTCGCGGCCATGGACAGTCCTCGAAGATCAAGGGTCGCTACGAGATCGATGACTTCGTGAGCGATACGCTCGCGCTGGCGGGTCATGTTGGTTTCGGCCGTTTCAATCTGGCGGGTTTTTCGCTCGGCGGCCTGATAGCCCAGCGCCTGGCGCTGGTCCACCCGGGCCGCGTCGGGCGTCTCGTCCTGTTATCGACGGTGGCAGGGCGTACGCCCGAAGAACGTGAACGGGTATGCCAGCGACTCGCTTCGTTGAAGATGAACGAGGCAGGTGCGCACTACGATGCGTCGCTGTCGCGTTACCTGACGGAGGGGTTCCAGGCGAGGCATCCTGAGCTGATCGCAGAGCTGCGGCGACGCGATCTTGCGAATGACCGGGACTGTTTCGCCTCGGCTTACCGTGTGCTGGCTGAGAATGATTTCGGCGAGGTCCTCGATCAGATCCAGTGCCCCACGCTCATTGCCACGGGGGCAGGCGATGACGGGTCGAATCCCCGCATGGCCCGCTACATGCGTGACCAGATTCCCGGCTCACAATTGCGGATCCTGCCGGGTTTGCGGCATTCGATCCTGATCGAGGCGCCGGCGCTGGTGGCTTCGATGATGGCTGACTTTCTCAGCGGCAAGCACGGCGATGGGTGAAGAGCTCAGTATGAAGGGTGACTGCATTCCCGCCAGAAGTCATGATCCGTTGCCAAGGCCGCCCGGGGGCGGCCTGGATGACGTGCGGGAGCGCCGCCCGTGAGTGAACGACTCCGACTGCAAAACCTGTACAAAGTGTTCTCCGACTCGCCGGAGCAGGCGATGCGCATGCTCGCCGCCGGTGCGAGCAAGGAAGGGGTATTCGCCGCAACGGGTGCCGTAGTCGGACTCAACAACGTGACTCTCAGCGTCCCTGCTGGCGCCATCTACATGATCATGGGGCTGTCGGGATCCGGCAAGTCCACGCTGGCCCGCTGCATCAACCGGCTCAACGAGCCGACCGCCGGCAGGATCCTGCTCGATTCCAGGGACATCGTCACTTTGAGCGACACGGAGCTGCGCGAGATACGTCGTACGCGTATCTCCATGGTCTTCCAACATTTTGCCCTGCTGCCCAACAGATCGGTCATCGAGAACGCGGAATTCGGCCTGAAGCTGCGCGGAGTCCCCCTGCGTGAGCGCAGACGCCGCGCCGAGGAAGTGCTCGCGATCGTTGGCCTCGCGAAATGGGCCCATCATCTGCCACATGAGCTCTCGGGTGGGATGCGTCAGCGCGTCGGTCTCGCGCGCGCGCTGGCGACGGATGCCGACGTCCTGATCATGGATGAACCGTTCAGCGCACTCGACCCTTTGATCCGGGCTGAGATGCAAGACGAACTGCTGAGGCTACAGCACACGCTCAAGAAGACCATCCTATTCATCACCCACGATTTTCAGGAGGCTCTGAAGCTCGGCAATCGCATCGCGATCATGCGCGATGGCGAGCTCGCGCGGGAGGGAACCCCGGAGGCCATCGTTCTGGACCCGGCAAGCGAGTACGTCGCTGGGTTCACACGCGAGGTCGACTGTCTGCGGCTATTCGATGCGCGATCGATCATGAATCAGGTCACGCCCATTGCCGAAGCGCAAGGATGGGTGATCGTCGGTCGTGAGGCAGGGGAGGGAGCCTCGTTCGTCGTGGATGCGGAAGCCCGTATCCACGGTATGCTCACGCGTGCCGATCTCGACAAGGTTAGAAATGGCGTGCCGGCCAACAGCCTGATGTCCCAGGCGTACATTGCCGTGAGCGGCTCGATGAAGCTCATCGAGGTGGCGCGCCGCTATCAGGCCAGCCGGTCTATCGCGGTGGTTGACGATCAAGGGAAGCTGATCGGCACGTTGGCTCCGGAGCAGATTCTGGCTCGGATCGCCTCGATCGCCCCATCTGCCCATCCCCCAACGGTCGGTGAGCCCAATGCTCGATGCTGACGATCTTGCCGTTTTCCCCGTGGATCAGTGGATCAGCCACGCAGTGGACTGGGTGGCGCTGCATCTGCGACCCCTGTTCATGGCGATCAAGTGGCCGGTCGAGACTCTTCTGGCCTTCAATGACTATGTCCTGCACAGCATTCCGTTTCCCGTGATTCTCGTGCTGACGTTCCTGGCCAGCGCCAGACTGGCGGGGCTCGGGGTCGGCGTTTTCAGCACCGTCGCGTTGTTGGTTATCGCCGCCATCGGGGTGTGGTCGGAGGCGATGACGACGTTGTCTCTCATCACGACCGCGATCCTCTTTTGCATCGTCATCGGGATCCCTGTCGGTATCTGGTGCGCTCGCAGCGACCGTGTCTGGAGTATCGTCCGTCCCGTTCTGGATCTGATGCAGACGACCCCAACTTTCGTTTACCTCGTTCCAGTCGTGATGCTGTTCGGTGTTGGCACCGTGCCTGGCGAGGTTGCCGTCGTGATCGCCGCTGCGCCGCCGCTGATCCGGTTCACGAATCTGGGCCTGCGCATGGTCGAGCGGGAGATGGTGGAAGCAGGCCTCGCCTTCGGCGCGAACGGCCGGCAGTTGCTCTGGGAGATTCGGCTTCCGCTCGCCATGCCGACGATCCTCGGCGGACTGAATCAGACCGTGCTCACAGCGATGGTGATGTCGGTCGTCGTCGCCATGATTGGCGCGCAGGGACTCGGGCTGGTCGTTCTGCAGGGTATTGGTCGCCTCGATGTTGGACGTGCCGCCGTTGGCGGTATTGCGATCGTTCTGTTGGCGATGGTGCTCGATCGGATCACGCAGAAGCTTGCGCAACCGGCGAAGAAGCGGAAGACCCGCGCATGAAACCCGCCCTGGAATCGACCCTGCGATGCGCCCTGGTGTCGATCATCGCCGCCATCAGCGTGGCTGCCTGCTCCGGCGGCATTGCGCCACCCGGCAAGTCCGTACAGGTCGCGCAATCTGACAGTCTGGGTGCGAACTATGTCGTGACTCAGATCGGTATCGCGGGCTTGAGGAAGCTGGGCTACCGAGTGACGCTCAGCACCGTCAACACGACGATGTTCTTTCTGGCCGCCGCACAGCACGACCTGGATCTGGCGATGGACATCAACTTTCCGCAGCAAGAGCCGGGCTTCCGCAAGGTCTCGGCCAGGGCGCAGACCCTGGGCCGCGGCCTGATCGAGGGCGGTGGCACCAATGGTTATCTGATCGACAAGAAGACAGCCGACGCCTATGGAATCACCAACCTGGCGCAGCTGCGGGATCCGAAGATCGCGGCGCTGTTTGGACACGGCGGCCGCGCCGATCTCATCAACTGCGATGCCAGCTGGAGTTGCGGGGAAGTGGTCGATTATCAAATCGCGCGGTTCGGGCTGAGTGGGACGGTCCATTCCATTCGCGGCAAGTACGAGGCGCTGATGGTGGAAGTTGTCTCGCGTGTCCAGCGCGGCGAGCCCGTGTTCTTCTACGCCTGGAGTCCATCCTGGATGAACAAGATGCTGGTTCCCGGTCGTGATGTCGTGTGGCTTCCGACACCGTTCGACGCGCTACCGGATTCGGTACCTGACAAAGGCTCCGCGCTGACGCCGGGTGTTGTTGGTTGTGCGGGTGGCGCCGACCCATGCCGCATGGCCATGAGCGCATGGAACTACGAGACCGTTGCCAGCCGCGAATTCATCGCCTCGCATCCGGAGGTGAAGAGACTCTTCGAGCAGATGTCCTTTCCGCAGTCCGATTGGTCAGCATGGGAGCAGGCGATCAGCGCAAGCGGCGGCGGTAGTGATCGAAGCATCAGGAAGCTCGCAGACGGATGGATTGGGAGCCATCAGCGCGAATTTGACACGTGGGTCGCAAACGCTACCGCCGCACACTGAAGCGGTACTCAGCGCCTTGTGTAACTTTGAGAGCATCGCTGTAAACGGAGAATTTTGAATGAGCGCCGCCTTCGCCCGTCCTGCCCGACAGGATCCCTTCTCACGCCTTCGGGACCGTCAGCTTCTGCGCGACCTCAGTTACGTCGAAGGTCGTTGGGTGGGTGCCGGCAGGAGGTTCGAGGTGACAGACCCCGCCACGTCGCACGTGCTTGCCGCGGTTGCCTCGCTCGACCGGGACCAGACGCGAGAGGCAATTGGCGCGGCCGCACGCGCGTTCTGCAGTTGGCGGGAACTCCTGCCCCAGGAGCGCGCCCAGAAATTGCGGCGCTGGTATGAGCTGATGCTTGCGGCCAGGGAGGATCTGGCGCTGATCATGACACTGGAACAGGGCAAGCCGCTGGCCGAGTCCCGAGGTGAGATCGACTATGCCGCCGCGTTTATTGAATGGTATGCCGAGGAAGGCAAACGCCTCCATGCGCAAACCGTAGCCAGTCATTTGCCGGGAGCCGAAATGATCGTACGACGCGAACCGCTCGGCGTCGTCGGCATCGTTACGCCGTGGAACTTTCCGTCTGCAATGATCACTCGCAAGGCGGCCGCGGCGCTCGCGGCCGGCTGCACGGTCGTTGCGCATCCATCCTCTGAAACGCCACTCTCCGCCCTGGCGCTTGCCGAGTTGGCCGACCGGGCGGGCATCCCTTCTGGCGTGTTTAACGTTGTCACCGGTGATGCTGCAACGATTGTTGGCTCGATGAGCGAAGACACCCGGGTCAGGGCCATGAGCTTCACGGGCTCCACCCGTATTGGCCGGCTGATTGTTGCGCAGTGCGCACCAACTCTGAAACGGCTGGTGATGGAGCTCGGCGGCCATGCACCGCTGATCGTCTTTTCCGACGCTGACATCGATCGCGCGGTAGACATCGCGATCAACGCTAAGTTTGCTACGTCGGGGCAGGACTGCCTGGCAGCCAACCGAATCTACGTGCAGCGGCCACTGCTTGCTGACTTCACGAATGCTTTCGCGGCCCGCGTGGTCAAACTGAAGGTTGGAGCGGGGTTGAGCGATGGCGTGGAGATCGGCCCGCTCATGCATGAGGCCGCCGTCAGGAAAGTGGAAGAGCACGTCGCAGATGCGCTCGCGCGGGGTGCGCGGCTGATCGCCGGCGGAAGGGTCCATTCCGCGGGCCCACTTTTCTTCGAACCGACCTTGCTCGCCGACGTAGCCGATGATGCGCTGATCATGCGGGAGGAGACCTTCGGGCCGGTCGCGGCAATCTGTGTCTTCGACAGCGAGGAGGAGGTCATCATCCGGGCCAACAACACCGAATATGGCCTGGTCGCCTATGTGGTCACCGAAAACGGCGCACGGCAGATGCGCCTCGGCCGCGCCCTCGAGTACGGCATGGTGGCGATCAATCGGGTGAAGATCACCGGGGCGCCCATTCCCTTCGGCGGCTGGAAGCAGTCCGGCCTGGGTCGCGAGGGCTCGCACCACGGCATGGAGGCCTTCTCCGAGCTCAAATATTTGTGCATCGACACGGCCGCCTGAGCCACGCGTCCACCTTGCAGAACCAGAGGAACCAAGACATGACTGACGCAAACATCCCATTGGCCGCCTGGGACCGCGATTACTTCTTCCACCCCTCCACCCACATGGGCACACATGGCCGTGGCGAGACCGCCGGGCGAGTGATCGTCAGCGGCGACGGCGTCTACATCACGGATGCCAACGGCCGCACCAGCCTCGATGCGTTTGCCGGACTCTACTGCGTCAATGTCGGTTATGGACAGCAGAAGATCGCCGACGCGATCGCGGCGCAGGCAAAGCAACTCGCCTACTACCACGCTTACGCCGGGCACGGGACGGAGGCGTCGATCACGCTGTCGAAAATGGTGATCGAGCGCGCGCCAAAGGGCATGAGTCGAGTCTACTTCGGCCTCTCCGGCTCGGATGCCAACGAGACCAACATCAAGCTGATCTGGTATTACAACAATATTCTCGGGCGTCCCGGCAAGAAGAAGATCATCTCGCGCTGGCGCGGATATCACGGCTCGGGCGTCATGACGGGCTCGTTGACCGGACTCGAGCTGTTCCACAAGGCATTTGACCTGCCGCGCGGGCCGATTCTGCACACCGAGGCGCCGTACTATTTTCGCCGCCAGGACCGCTCGATGAGCGAGGAGCAGTTCTCGCAGTATTGCGCTGAAAAGCTGGAAGAAATGATCCTGGCAGAAGGCCCGGACACGGTGGCCGCGTTCATCGCCGAGCCCGTCCTGGGAACCGGTGGAATCGTGCCCCCGCCGCAAGGCTATTGGGAGAGGATCCAGCCCGTGCTCGCCCGGTACGATATCCTGCTGGTGGCCGATGAAGTGATTACAGGATTCGGCCGCCTCGGCACGATGTTCGGCTCCGATCACTACGGCATCAAGCCGGATCTGATCACCGTCGCGAAGGGCATGACCTCCGCGTACGCGCCTCTTTCGGGGGTGATTGTCGGGGACAGGGTCTGGCAGGTCCTCGTGCGGGGTTCCGACCAACTCGGCCCCATCGGTCATGGTTGGACCTACGCTGCCCATCCGATCGGCGCCGCCGCCGGGATTGCCAATCTCAAGTTGATCGACGAGCTCGGGCTCGTCGATCAAGCACGCAGCACTGGCGCCTACCTGCGGACTCAACTGGCCAGCGCGCTCGGCGGGCACAAGCATGTTGGTGAAGTGCGGAGCGCGGGAATGCTGGCGGCAATCGAGTTCGTCGCCGACAAGGACGATCGGGTGTTTTTTGACCCTGCGAGGAAGATCGGTCCGCAGATTGCCGCCGCGCTGCTGGAACTTGGCGTCATCGGTCGCGCCATGCCACAGGGCGACATTCTCGGTTTTGCGCCGCCCCTGTGCCTGACTCGCGACGAAGCCGATATCATCGTCACGGCAACGACGGCCGCTGTCGAGAACGTCTTCCGATCTGTCTGAGTTTCGTGCCGCGGGCGCATCAGGCGTAAACGCGAGGGCGATGAAGTGTTGATGACCGATCAAGAGCACCCTTGTTTCAGCGCCTCGACGAAGAGCGCGGGTCCTTGTTGTGAGCTGAAGGGGTCTTGTTGCTGGGTTGTGTTCTTGTTAGCCCCTCGGTCAGCCGAACGACGAATTCGTCCGCGATGGCTTGGGTCGACAACGCGCCGCCGGGCTCATACCACTGTCCGATCCAGTTGAGTGCCCCGGCAATTGCGAAAGCGGTGAGTTTGGCATCGCACGGGCTGACCGAACCGTCGGTGACGCCTTCGATGATGTATCCGCGTAACGTCAAGTCGGTGCGCTTTCTCGCCGCTCGGACGATCTTGCCATTCTTTTCCGTCAGATCGCGGATGTCGACCCGTACCTGACTGGCGCCAAAATCGCTCGTCATGCCTGCAGCATAGCCGCGAATCATGGCGCGAAGCTTGGCAAGCCCAGTGCCGCCGCCGGCCTCGATGGCGGCGATGAGTGCATCGACGCTCTCCTGTCCCTGCATCCAGCATTCGAACAGGATTTCCTCCTTATTGTGAAAATAATTGTAGAGCGCCGCTTTGGTGATGTTCAGCCGCTGCGCGACCTCATCGAGCTTCGCGCGATGATAGCCCTGCTCGAGGTCCGGGTGCTGCGCGAAGACGGATCGGAGGCCGACGCCGACGAGATTGGCGAGGTCGTGGCGCAGGGCGACACCCTGATGGGCGGCTATTGGGAACGCCCAGAGGCTACGGCAGCGACGCTGCGCGACGGCTGGCTGCACACTGGCGACCTCGGCCGGCTGGACACCAAGGGCTACCTTACGCTCGTCGATCGGTCGAAGGACATGATCATCTCCGGCGGGTCGAACATCTATCCGCGCGAGATCGAAGAGGTGCTGCTCACCCACCCTGCTGTGGCCGAGTGCGCGGTGGTCGGCCTGTCGCACCCGGAATGGGGGGAGGTCCCATTCGCCTTCATCGTCGCCGATGGCGCGGCGCCTGATCCAGCCGCGCTCGATGCTCTGTGCCTCGGCCACCTGGCCCGCTACAAGCGGCCGAGGGACTATCGATTCGTCGCCGACCTGCCGAAGAGCGCCTATGGCAAGGTTCTCAAGCGCAAACTTCGGGCATTGGCCGAGGCGCAGCAGAGGGCATGATCTTCGAGATGGCACAGATCGACGTCAGGCCGGGGTCCGAGCGGCTCTCGCTGTAGCAAGTCGGCGAATGCCTGCAGGGCGAGGCAAACATGACGAGATTTAGTGTTGGAGTGAACAGTCATGCAGCGTGCCGCTTTCCGCCAGGCGTACAACTTCCAGTGACCACGCGCGCGCGCCACATCGCTGTGTTACGTTGCCCGCAAATCCACTACGTCTCCAGTTAAAGCGAGTGCGACACTTCTGCACAAACCAGTGCGCTCACGCGGTCCTGTGACCGCCGCGTGCGCCGGCAATCCGCTCGACCTCGAGCGTTTGATGCACCGAGCCCGCGTGCAGATGGTGGCGGCCATGGAGCGGGATCTGGCGGCTCACCCGCGGATCGGACAACTGGGTCTGACGGTGCCTCAGTGCGTCATCGTTCTGGCGCTCGGGAATGGGCCGGTGAGCTCGACTGCGGATCTGTGCAAGAGTGTTGCGTATGACTCGGGGGCGATGACACGCATGGTGGATCGGCTCGAGCGCAAAGGACTCTTGAGTCGCGTGCGCTCCCAATCTGACCGGCGATCCGTCGAGCTGCAACTGACCGCTCTTGGCAAGCAGATGGTGCCCGAGGTCCGTGAAATCTCCCGAAGCGTTTCGAGTTCCAGCCTGCGGAATTTCTCGACGGACGAGGTGCTTCGGTTTGAGCAGATGCTGACACGGATGTTGGCAAGCGCGTAGGAGGCAGAATGGAGATTGAAACCGAGCTCGCGGCTGCGCTTCCTGAGGGCGTAGTTGTGCCAGCGGCACAGATCGAGCAGCGGTATTTCGGTGACTGGATTCATCGAGCGCCGGATGCCCGCCCAGTGGCACTCGCGCTTCCCCGCAGCACCGCCCATGTGGCCACGATCCTTCGGCTCTGCCATGCACGCCGCGTTTCGGTAGTGGCCCAGGGCGGCCGGACGGGACTCGCGGGAGGGGCTGTGCCGTCCACGGGCTGTGTCATCCTTTCGACCGAACGCATGCGCTCGATCGGGCCTCCCGATCCAGCCTCCGCCACGATTGTCGCGGAAGCGGGCGCTGTGTTGGAGGCCGTACAGCGCGCCGCGGATGCAGAGAATCTCTTTTTCCCCCTCGATATCGGCGGTCGCGGCACCTGTACCATCGGCGGCAACATCTCGACGAATGCAGGCGGCAACCGCGTATTACGCTATGGAATGATGCGGGATCTGGTGTTGGGTCTGGAAGCGGTGTTGGCCGATGGCACGGTGCTTACCTCGATGAATGCGATGCAGAAGAACAACACGGGCTACGATCTGAAACAGCTCTTCATCGGTACCGAGGGGACACTGGGCATTGTTACACGCGCGGTGTTGCGCCTGTTCCCCAGACCGTCCACTCGCCAGACCGCGTTGTGCGCAGTCGCGGACTATGGCCATGTCCTGCAATTGCTGGTGACGGCGAAGCGGCGGTTGGGTGCTGATCTTGCGGCTTTCGAAGTCATGTGGCCGGAGTTTTACCGGCTGGCAACGGACGTCGCCGGGCTGCGGGCGCCGCTGGCACGCGGGCAGGGTGTGTACGTCCTGGTGGAATCCCTCGGATCTGATCCGGTTCGCGACGACTCGAGATTCCAGGAATTCGTCGAGTCCACGCTGGCGGACGGCTCGATCACGGATGCAGTCGTTGCCCAGTCGAGCAGGGATTGCGAGGATATCTGGCGCATCCGCGACTCCTCAGCAGAATTTCCCAGGACTTTCTGGCCCTATGTAGGTTTCGATGTCAGCATTCCCGTTGGCGCAATCGGCCGCTTTATCGATGAGTGCACGGGGCGTCTGGCGGCTCGATGGCCGACGGTCCAGACCGTGTGGTTCGGTCATGTCGCCGACAGCAATATCCACATCGGCGTGCGCGGCCCCGATCCGCTCCCGGAGTCCGAGGTCGACGTAATCGTATATGACTGTGTAGGCGAGTATGCCGGTTCAATCTCGGCTGAGCACGGCATCGGCACTCTCAAGCGTGCGTTCCTCGATAAGTCGCGAACCGCGGAGGAGCTCGCGGCGATGCGGTTGATTAAACGGGCGCTCGATCCGGCTGACATTCTCAATCCCGGCAAGATCCTCATGCAGCTCACATCGGCTCGAACAGCTTCAACGTGATCCGAATATTCATTCCAGGCAGGTATGATCGGAATAACCGTTCGGAGATAGTGTTGCCTCAGGGAGCGGCCTATGCTCGTGGGGTGACGTCACGCCGAGGGGGTGTTACATGTCCGCCGGCACACAGCGCTTCGTACAACGAAATGTACAACTCGAGCGTGGAGGCGTGCTGCCAACCGTTGAAACGGCCTATCTGACGCGGGGCCGGCTCGCATCCGACGCGAGCAACGCAGTTCTCGTGACGCACGGCTATACGAGCGGTCCGGACATGATCGAGAGCACCGCATACGCCGCCGAGGGCGCATGGGATGCGATCGTAGGTCCCGGACAGCCGATCGACACTGATCGATACTTCGTAGTGTGTCCAAACGCTCTCGGTTCGTCGTTTGGATCGACGAATGCCTCGAGTGTCGAGCCTGCCACCGGCAAGCAGTACGGCTCGAGGTTTCCGGAAATTACGGTCAAAGACATCGTGGCCGGACAGAAAGCCCTGCTCGAACTACTGGGCATCCATCACCTGTGTGCTGTGATCGGGCCCTCGTTTGGAGGGGCGCAGGTTTTCCAGTGGGGCGTCGATTTTCCGGACTGCGTAGCAGCGTTGGTCGCCGTCCTCTGCGCACCTTCCATGCAAGGTAACCCCGCGCAGATCGAGGCTCGCCTCGCGGGCGATCCGCATTGGCAGGGCGGCGATTACTACGAGACGGGCGGAATGGAGGGGGTACTCGAGGAGATGCGCACGGCCTCGCTGCGGCGCTTCGGAATTGATGCCGTACTCGGGCAACGTATTGCAGATGAGGCTGAGCGCGCGCGCGAGCTCAGCCGCCTGGCACGGAATTGGGCGCAACGCTTCGATGCCAACTCATTGTTGATTCTCATGAAAGCGATGGCGCGTTTCAATGTCACTGACCAGCTACATCGCATCCGCGCGCCACTGCTCTATGTGCTGTCGCGCACCGACCACATCTTCCCGCCTTCAATCGCGCCAGCGGTGTTGGAGCAGCTGAAAAACGCGGGCGTCAGCACACAATACTTCGAAATTGACAGCGAATACGGCCACTTTGCCTCCAGCGCTGATGCGGCGAAATGGACGCCCACTCTGCGGGAGTTCTTGCGGGGAATTGGATGAACGGCAACCCGGGACAAACCACCGAATCTCAGCAACCGGTCACTGACGATGTGCCCGTCTTGATATCCGGATGCGGCCCGGTCGGTCTGATGATGTCGATCCTGTTGTCACGACAGGGCATTGACAACATCGTGCTCGAGAAGCGTGCTGGCGTGAGCAATCTGCCGCGTGCGCGGGGAATCACCGCGCGCAGTGTCGAGATTCTGTCGCAATTGGGTCTCGGACCTGCTGTCGATGCGATTTCGCTGCAGCCGCGCTGGCTGCAGAACTTTGTCTATACGGAGAAACTGGCCGGCGAGTTGGTCGGAATGATGCCGACCCATGCCATGAAGCCGGGCGCGCTCGCGGCCTGGTCCCCGTGCGATTACAAGGTGGCGGCGCAGGATCGGATCGATCCCATGCTCTACGACCATGCGGCCGGTTATCCCCAAACGCAGATCCGGTTTGGAGCGGAGCTGTTGAGCTACGAGGAAACCCCGGACGACGTCATTGCGAATGTACGCACCGCGGGCAACATCTCTCGGATCAGGTCGCGATATTTGATCGGCGCGGATGGCGGCAAGAGCCTGCTGAGGCAGTTGGCCGGAATCGGGGAGACGGGACGTCTCGGCTTCAACTCCTATGTCAATAATCACATCCGTGTTGATCTCGAGCGGTTCATCAAGGGACGTGAAGGCGCTCTGATCTGGACCCTTGCGCCGGGACATGAAGGGCTCTTTCAAATCCTGGATGGCCGGCAATACTGGGCCGTCCAGATCCAATACGACCCCAAGACAGATCATCCGGAAAGCTGGACCGAGGATCGGGTTCTCAGAACTCTGCGAGCGATGATCGGTGACCCTGCAGCCGACGAATTGCCTATCGAGATCCTACGGAGCTATACATTCACTCTTTCCGCGACGATTTCTGAACGGTTGCGTGCCGGGCGTATGCTTCTCGTGGGAGACGCCGCGCATCAGGTTCCCCCCTTTGGCGGCTTCGGACTGAATACAGGAATTCAGACCGCACACAACCTCGCGTGGAAACTGAGTTGCGTTCTTCGAGGCGAAGCGGGCGACGCTCTATTGGATAGCTTCGATTGCGAACGCCGCGAAGTTGCGACACGCGTCTGTGAGTTCGGGCGAGTCAATGCGGGCTACATCGGACAACTCATGCGCGCGGTTCGGGCAGCCAGTTCCACCGATGAAAAGCGCGAGATCGTCGCGGGCTCGCGTCAATACGGAAATTGGGTCGGGCTCGATCTGGGCGTCCACTATGAGGGAGAGGGCGCTTTCATTGCCGATGACGTACCTGTCCCGTCGGTTCCCGACCCCATTGTTGACTATGTTCCGCATGCCAAGCCAGGACATCGAGCGCCACATTTATGGGTGCGCCGCGGTGATGAGCGCATTTCAACAGTACTGCTTTTCGATCGATTCAGGCTTCTGACAGGTGCCGATGGCGCCCGGTGGATCCAGGCCGCCCGCGTTGTGCGCGAGCAGGGTTTGCCCCAGCTCGAGGCTCATGTTGTTGCCGCGGGCGGCGATCTGATCCCCGAAGGCGACTTCTGCGGGCTGTATGGCATCACCTCATCCGGCGCCGTATTGGTCAGACCCGACGGTCATGTCGGCTTTCGTACGCCCGGGAGTGTGGCTGATCCAGTTGCTGTTCTCGTCGATGTGTTCGACAGGATTCTATGTCGCGCGGCGCTGCGTAAAACAGGGGAGCATGAATGACTACACTGACACTCGAGAAGGCCGCGTGCATTGTAGATGCCGCGCTACAGCGCGGCAGGCAGCTTCAACTGAAGCCCCTGACAGTAGCCGTGTTGGATGCCGGGGGTCATCTGTTGGCATTCAAACGCGAGGACCGGTCGGGCATTCTCAGACCTGAGATCGCGCAGGCGAAGGCTTGGGGAGCCTTGGGAATGGGACTCGGTAGCCGGGCCTTGGCGCAGCGTGCGACAGCGGCGCCCGCATTCTTTGTCTCGTTGGCCAGCACTTCGGAAGGCCGGCTGATCCCGGTTCCGGGTGGAGTACTGATCCGCGGGACAGACGGCGAGGTGCTGGGCGCGGTCGGAATCAGCGGTGACTATCCGGATCAGGATGAGGCTTGTGCGGTGTTCGGTGTGGAAAACGCGGGGTTGACTGCGGATCCCGGCGCTCCGTGAGCAACACGATCGAATCGCAGGTGACGGGTGGAGACGCGGTTATCGCCGCTCTGGCCCGAAGCGGAGTGGACACGGTGTTTGCCCTTCACGGCGCGCACATCGAGACGCTTTTTCGAGCCTGTGTCGAACAATCAGTTCGCCTGGTCGATGTGCGACACGAGTCTTCTGCCGGGTTTGCGGCCGAAGCCTATGCCCGGGTTCGGCGCAGTCTGGGTGTGGCGTTGGTCACGGCTGGTCCCGGATTCACCAACGTAATCACTTCCATAGCCAACGCGTTTGAAGATCAAACGCCGGTCCTGTATGTCACAGGATCCGCGCACTTGCGGGAAGCTGAAAGCAATGCCTTGCAAGCCGGCATCGATCAGGTTGCTCTGGCCAGGCCGGTGACCAAGTGGGCGCACCGCGTCATTCTCACCGAGCAGATTCCTCGCATGGTATCTCAGGCGATCCGAATAGGGACCTCGCCGCCGTGCGGGCCGGTTCTGCTCGATATACCCATTGATGTGCTGCAAGGGGTCGTGTCCCCTGGCGCTCCCAACTTCCCGCTCGCCGTTGAGCTGCCGCAACTTCCCGAGCCGCAGGCTCTCGCAGGGGCAGTTGCGCTCCTGGCTAGCGCGCAACGCCCGGTGTTGATGATCGGACAGGGGGTCGCTCAGGCCGGTGGCGAAAAGGAGCTGTTGGAGTTCGCCGAGCACTGGGGGGCGCCTGTGTTTGTCGACGGTTTCGCGAACGGAATTTTTCCAAGCGATCATCCGCTCTATGGTTCGAGTTTCTATAAGCTCGCGGAACTCGCGGAAGCCGGCCGGCGCCCTGATGTCATCCTGGCGCTGGGCGTGCGCTTTGGACTGACGAGCGGCACCATGAGCGATGTCGCCATTCCGGCGGACGCGAAAATCATTCAGATTGGCGTGGACGCAAAGGAGATCGGCAGGATACGACCGGTCGAGATTGGATTGCGTTCGGATCCGCGTTACGCACTTCGTGCACTCATTGCCCAGGTCGCGGGCACGGATCCGGGCGTTCATCAGGACTGGACTCGTTACGTCCGCGATCGCCTCCACGCGCGAACACAACGCACCCTGGAACGTTTGACCGGAGTCAGCGGACGTATTCACCCGTTGTTAGCGTGCCAGGCAGTGGTGGATGCGTTGCCGAGAGATTGCATCCTGATCAGCGATGGCGCGGAAGTCAGTCATTGGCTGGACGAGGTCGTTCGTCGAGTTGCACCCAGGAGTTTCCTGCCGCATGGCTCCTTCGGGTGTATGGGCATGGGCCTTGGGATGGCCATGGGAGCCAAGGCAGCGTTCCCGGATAGACCTGTCGTATGTACGAGCGGTGATGGATCGATCGGTTTTGCCATCGCTGAGTTCGACGCGATGGTGCGCAACCGTTTGCCATCGGTCGTGGTGGTACTGAACAACCGCGCCTGGGGCTCGTCCC
>JAXDQF010000386.1:0-16745 GCA_034668025.1 Gammaproteobacteria bacterium
CGAAGAAGGATTCCGAGCTCATCCGTCACATTCGCATCCGCAGCGAGCTGTTGTCCCGCTTCTGGGGACGGGATGTGTTCATTGGTGCGCACGTGCTGTTGCCTGAGGATTTCGACAAGCATCCACAGGCCCATTTTCCCCTCATGGTGTTCCACGGACACTATCCGGACGACATCTCCGAATTCCGGACGACGCCACCCGATCCGGACTTGAAGCCGGATTACTCGCAGCGCTTCCACCTGGCCGGTTACAACCGCATCCAGCAGCAGGAGGCTTACGCGTTCTACCAGAAGTGGATCGCGGCGGATTTCCCGCGCTTCCTGGTCATCGAGATCGAGCACGCGAATCCGTACTTCGATGACAGCTATGCGGTGAATTCAGCGAATCTCGGACCCTATGGCGATGCCATCAACAAAGAGTTGATTCCGGAGATTGAGAGGCGCTTCCGCGGCATCGGCGCGGGTTGGGCTCGCTTCACCTACGGTGGTTCCACGGGCGGTTGGGAGGCACTTGCCACGCAAGTCTTCTACCCTGACATGTACAACGGTGCCTTCGCCGCGTGCCCGGATCCAATCGACTTCCGGGCGTACACGCTCATCAACCTCTACAAGGATCCCAACGCCTACGTGTTGAAGGGAGAGGCTTCGAGCGTGGAGCGTCCAGCGTTCAGAAATTACCTGGGCGAGGTTTTCGCCACGCAGCGAGACGCGAACTACGCAGAGTTGGCGCAGGGCGACCATAGTCGGTCCGGCGGCCAGTACGACATATGGCAGGCGGTGTTCGGGCCGGCCGGCACCGATGGCTATCCCAAGCCCATTTTCGACAAGGTCACGGGCGTGATCGATCCCTCGGTGGCCGCCTATTGGCGCGACCACTATGACTTGTCACACATCATTGAGCGTGACTGGGCGACGTTAGGCCCGAAGCTCGAGGGCAAGATTCACATCTATGTGGGTAACGGTGACAACTACTATTTGACCGACTCTGTGTATTTTGCGCAGGAGCGACTGGAAGCGCTGCGACCGCAATACAAGGGGGAGGTCGCCTACGGGGACCGGGCAGAGCATTGCTGGAACGGCGATCCGACGCTGCCCAATGCGTATTCACGGCTGCACTACAACTATCAGTACCTGCCCAAGATTCTGGAGCGCATCAAGGCGGCCGCGCCTGCGGGGGCGGACCTGACGAGCTGGAGGTACTGACGGCGACGGGAGCACGAGCAGCAAGCGCGGGGTGGCGACTCGCGGCCTTGGCGCGCTCAGCGAACGGCGGTGCCGCGGTACAATGGCCGGCACAAAACGTGCTGCGTTGTATGCGTCACCGCGGTACGGGGCTGCCGGATGAGGAAATCACCTTGATGCGATACAAGGCCGAACAACCGCGTTCTCCCCGACCGAATCGCGTGCTGATTGTCGACGACAGCGACGATGCCGCTTGGGCGCTGGCGTCGCTATTGCAATCGTGCGGGCACGAAGTCCACGTGGCGCACACCGGGCAGCGGGCACTCGAGCTTGCTGAACGCCTGCACCCTGAGGTGATATTCCTCGACCTCGCCATGCCGGGTATGGATGGCTTTGAGACAGCCATGCGCATTCGGCGGCGGCGTTGGGGCCAGGAAATCGTTTTGTGCGCGCTGTCTGCGTTTGACACACCGGAATTCAGGGAGCGTTCCGATGAGGTTGGAATCAACCGCTATCTGGCGAAACCGGCCGAATGGGAGCAACTGCTCGCCGTCGCCGCGGCCGTTTACCCGGTGAGGGTAAACGGAAGCTCAACCGCTCTCGTGTAGGACGCGCGTAGGAAAATCCCTACAACGCGTGGCGCGTTGTGCTTCTGCCCGCGCCGCAGCGCCGCACATACACTGTCTCTAATCTCTCGTGCAATCTGAGTCGCCAGGTTTACTATCGAGTCAACTGGCCGATGAGGCAGAGTTTGGAAACGTTCCCGCTACAACTGTTTGATCACGATGCCTGGCGTAAGCGCAAGCACGGGTATGTCAGGCGGGCCGATAAAAGCGTCGTGAAGACTGCGTACACGCTTCCCGGTCGCTCGCTCATCGCGAACACGGGATGTAAGGCGTTGTTGAGTTCCGGAGCCGCATCGGCGTCATCGCCTCTCCCGACCTGATTTCTCACGAAGACGCTGTCCGGGTCATTCGGCGGATTTCCATTCCGCCGCCGTACGCCTTTCTTCGTGAGAGCCTTCCAATGCAAATTCGCGTTTCGACGCATGGCCGCAGGGTGCTGCCATGGTAGTCATCAAAAACACTGTTTGGTTGTCCGTGTGCAGGATTGCCGCGGACTTGTCGGGCCTGGTTCTGTTCACCGTTATTTCACGGCGCTACGGACCTATGGGAACGGGCGAGTACTCGTACGCCTTTGCGCTCGGGGCATTTATCGCGATTCTGGCGACGTCCGGCATCGAGCAATATGGTGTCCGCCAGTTGGCGTGTCTGAAAACTCCCCAGGAGAAGAGCGATTGCTGGCAGAGCCTGCTGGTCACACAGACGATTCAACTCTCCCTGGGGTTGTTGATACTGGGTGGAGTGATGCTCGTTGTCGGTACCCAGCGCGCAAGCCCGATCGTCATCATGGAGTTGGCGATATTCCTGGTGGGATGGGGCCTGTCGCGCACTCTCTACGTCCCGGCATCGGCGGCTCAGGCAATGGTCGGACCCGCCATTACAGAGCTCGCGTGTAGGCTCGCCGGGACAGTGATCGCGCTGGCGCTGTGTCTGTACAAATCAATTCCGCTGGCAGTGATTCTCGCCGGATTTCCTGTTTCCGGACTGGTGCTGGTTGCGCTCTCGCTCCGCAATGCAAACATGCATGGCGCGCGCTTCGGCTTTCATGCCCGTTGGCGGGAAGTGGTGGATACCGTTCGCGGCGCAGCTCCGTTCACGGTCTGCGAAGCTCTCGGTCAGTTCTACATGCGCGTCGATCTGCTGTTGATCGTTTTCCTGCTGGGCAAGGCGAACGGCGGTTGGTATGCCACGGACATCAAAATCGTCGAAGTAGGCCTCATGCCGCTGGTATTGCTCGGGACAGCGGCCTATCCGGTATTGAGTCGGAGTGCGGCGCACGGGGCCGACGAATTCGCCCCCTTGTCCAGGGATTTCTTTAGAAGCGTGCTGTTTGCAAGCGGCTGGCTCGCAGTCGGATTGTACTGTCTGGCCCCGCTGGTATTGACGCGCTTGTTGGGAAACGCGTTTCAGCCGGCGGGACACCTGTTGCCGCTGTTCGCGGTGTTGGCAGTGTTCAAGGGCGTTGAGGTCGTTCTGTATCGGCTGCTGTATGCCGTGAAACGCCAGAATACCTACATGGGCGCTCTTGCCGTAGGCACGGCCCTGATCGTGGTGCTCAACTACACATTGATCCCGCGCTTCGGCGCCACGGGAGCCGTGTTCGTGGTGCTGTTGAGTAGTGCGGTGGTGAATCTGATTTGCGCATTTGCCCTGCGTCACGAGATCTCACGCTCCCTGTTCGGCAGCAATATCGTGCGACTCGCGTCTGTTCTGGTGGTGACGATTCTCGCGGTCCTGGGTCTCAGGGCGCTGGACATCGGCGCCTGGGAAGTCGCCATCGCGGGCTGTGTGCTGTTCCCCCTGGCAGCGCTGTCGAGCGGGCTGTTTCCGAATCCGCGCAAGAGTCCTCTGTTCGCGTAAGGGGCCATGGGGCTGGGCGGCGAGGGGGCAGGTTATTCAGGAATCAGCCAGCCGTCCCAGCCGCGATCCTTGAAATAGACTTCAATGGCCTCGGGCGACCCCGAGGCTTCCGCGAGCGCCACATACGTATCCGGTCGTACCAGATACAGCGCATTGCGCGCGAAACCAACAGTCGCATGGGCGTCCTGCCATTCGAACACGTGCAGCGGCAATTGCCGGTCCGCGCACCACTGCGTCAGTTCCGCGCTCGCGCTGCCGTAAACATGCACCTGCCACGTCGGCTGGGAGAGCGGGCCGTAGTTGTCGGCTGCTTTGACCCAGGGCAGGCGATCACCTCCGTGGACGTCGCCCGCCTTTCCGGTGCTCAACTCGCTGTCCCGATAGTTGATCATGAGTTGTGACACCGTACGAAACAGCCACTCGCGCGCGGCACCCACTTTCGTTACGGTTGGGATCACCAACGGTGCAAGACGCGTGCGAATGAGCTCGGCAATCTTTCCTTCAGCGGTGACTACGCTGAATATCTGGTCGGTGGTCTTGACCAGCTTGCGGGCAAAGGCAATACGCTCCGCCTCGTAACTGTCGAGCAACTCCTCGGGCGCTTGCCCCTTCAACACGGCCGCCAGTTTCCAGGCCAGGTTGATGGAGTCCCCGATGCCGGTATTCATGCCCTGTCCACCGGCGGGGCTGTGGATGTGAGCCGCATCCCCGAGCAACAACGCACGGCCTTTCCGGAAGTGATCCGTGACCCGATGATGTACTTGATAGGTGGAGAACCAGTTCACCTGCTGGATCTGGATTTTCAGATGCTCGATGGCCCGGCCGCTGACGTCGCCGAAGGTGAGTGACTCCGCCTGCCTGGCTCGCTCGTCGCGCACGGTGCCAATGAGCCTGACGCGCCCTTCACCCTTGAGAGGGAAGACTGCGAGAAAGTCAGCCTCGTCCAGATCGATATTGACTTCGCCGTTGACCGAAGGGCCTGATGCCGTCACGTCGGCGACATAGAAGACCTGGTTGTAAGTACCGCCTGGAAACCCCGTGCCCGTTGCCTTGCGTACCGCTGAGCGCGCGCCGTCGCATCCCGCGATGTAGGCAGCTTCGTACGTTTCGTCGCCTTTGGGGCCTCGCAATTGGGCGCTGACGCGGTCGCTGGCTTCGGTAAACCCGATCAGCTCGATCGGCCGCTCGACTGAGATTCCAAAGGCCTGCAGGCGCTGGATGAGCAGCTTCTCGTGCTCGTCCTGGGGAAACATCTTGATGAAGGGGTAGGGCGTCAGGTCACTGGCGATATCCGCGAACGACACCCGTGCTTCGGGCTTGCCCTTGACCCAGAGATTGACGGCCGGAACCTTGTGGCCGTTGTCGATGACGGAGTCCGTCAGATCCAGCTGGCGATACAACTCGAGCGTGCGTGCATGCACCGCAAGCGCCCGCGAGGTCGTTCCAGGTTCTGCGGCCTTGTCGATGATCCGCAACGGGATACCCAGCCGGGCGAGCCAGTTCGCCAGCACGAGACCCGTCGGTCCGGCCCCGACAATCAACACGTTATTGCGGCTCACTAACCATCTCCTTCGATTCCGAATCGATCTCGACGGGCATCGGAGAACGTCTTGGGTGTCTGGGGCTTGACGAACACTGCCGTGATCTCACTGTGTTGAGCGCGGATGCTGTCCTCAATCTCAATGACACGTTCTTCGAGCTCCGGGACACGCAAATGGTCCGCAAACTCCAGGCTCAGCGCGACCAGTATCTGGTCCGGCGCCAGTTGTGCCGTCAACATCCCGTTGACCCGGTGCACGGCCGGGTTTTCAGCCGCGATCTGCATGACGGATCGAGTCAGCTCGCCGCTGGCACTTTCGCCGATCAGCAGGCTCTTGCTTTCGCGCGCCAACAACATGGCAATGGCACCCAACACCAGGCCGATGAGCACTGAGGCCGCGCCGTCAAATTCGGGCTTGCGAAAGTGCGCTGCCGCGAACGTCCCGGCGGCCGCAATCAGGATCCCCAGCAAGGCGGCGCTATCCTCGAACAATACCATGTATGACGGCGGGTCCTTGCTGCGGCGAAAGGCTTCATAGAAGCTGAGGCGGCCCCGGGCGGTGGTGCTGCGAAACTGTTTCAGGGAGATCGCCCACGAGCCCCCTTCGAATACCAGGGCAAACGCCAGGACCACGTAGTTGACCCAGGGGCTGTGTATGGGTTCCGGCTCACGTATTTGCGCAATCCCCTGGTACAGGGAGACCCCCGAGCCGATGGCGAAGATCAGCAGGGCAACGATGAAACTCCAGAAGTACAGCTCGCGGCCGTGCCCCAGCGGGTGCTCGGCGTCGGGGCGCCGGGAAGCGCGATGCTGTCCATACAACAGCAGC
Organism: Gammaproteobacteria bacterium; assembly: GCA_034668025.1. Classification (GTDB taxonomy): domain Bacteria; phylum Pseudomonadota; class Gammaproteobacteria; order Steroidobacterales; family Steroidobacteraceae; genus 13-2-20CM-66-19. Next base: position 6,034 of record JAXDQF010000386.1, read on the forward strand.
ACTTCGTTTACCGAATCGACGAACGAATGCAGGGCCTCGCTCATCATTGCGGAGCTGCCGGTCCACAGGGCTGCGACCGTCTTGGTTGCAGCTACGAGGAGGTTGCCCGCCAGCGCGGCGTAGACGACTTGCCTGGATGTCGGAACCGCCGACATCAGGGCTTCGCCACCCAGGCCGAAGCCCAATGCGACGGCTTGGGCCCCATCACGAATTCCAGTTTCCCGCCCGACTCGATCTGTTGGTACGTGATGACGGGCTCGGCGAGCGCCTTGCCATTCAGCCGGGCGGACTGGATGTAGGGGTGATCAGGCGCATTGTCCGCAGCCGAAATCTCGAAGCGCCTGCCGTTGGGCAGGCTCAAGGTGGTGCGGGTGAAAAGCGGGCTGCCAATCATGTACCGTCCGGACGCGGGATTGACTGGATAGAAGCCGATAGCTGTGAAGACATACCAGGCCGACATCTGGCCGCAGTCTTCGTTGCCCAACACCCCGGTGGGGGTATTGGAGTAGGAGTCGCGCGCGATCTGGCGCACCAGGGCCTGTGTTTTCCAGGCCTGCCCGCCGAAGTCATACAAATAGCCGTAGTGGTGGCTCGGCTCATTGTCGTGGTGGTTGTGGTGGCCGCCAAAATGCTGATCGAGCTTCGAGTTGAAGGCGGCCGCGCCGCCCAACAGCTGCATGACGCCGGGAATGTCGTGCAGTGGAGCGAACAGATACACCCATTCGTCGCCTTCCGTCCAACCGGCCGCCGGACTGGCCCACCCGCCGTCTGAGTTGCGTGCCTGCATGAATCCACGCGCCGGGTTGAACAGGTTCCTGTAGTTGTGCGACCGCTGCATGAAGAGTTGATAGTCGCTCGTCTTGCCAACAGCCTGGGCGACCTGCGCTACAGCGTAGTCGTCATAGGTCTCTTCCAATGTGCTGGAGGCCGATTCGGACACTTTGTCGGCCGGGATGTAGCCGAGCTGCTTCGCGTAGGTCAGACCGGCGCGCGCTTCGTAGGGCACACCCGGCTCTCGGTCCAGCCATTGTCGAGTTGTGTCACCGTCGGGCGGCGTGGTGGCGTCTTTGTAGACCGCCTCGTACGCGAGCTCGTAGTCGAAACCCTTGAATCCCTTGTGGATGGCTTCCGCGATCAGGGAGTCCGCGTGGGTGCCGATCATGATGTTGGTGTAGGAGGGATTGGGCCATTTGGGCAACCAGCCGCCCTCGCGGTAATTCTGCAGCAGCGCCGTGATCATGCCGTCGATGCGCTCCGGCGCAAACAAGGTCAACAGGCTGTTCTCGGCCCTGAATGTGTCCCAGATGGAGAACGCCGTGTAGGACTCGCCAGCGTGAATCCGGTCGTCGAAGGCACTGTAGTAGCGACCATTTTCCGAGAACAGCTTCGGATAGAGCAGGGCGTGATACAGGCCCGAATAGAAGATGTGCCGCTCATCGTCCGATGCACCCTCAACCGCGGCGATGCCGAGTTTCTCGTTCCACTTCTTCTTCAGCGCTGCACGCGTGGCCTCGAAGTCCCACGCCGGCAGCTCTGCATCCAGGTTGGCGCGGGCCTGCTCCATGCTGATGAAGGAGGTGCCGACCTGCACTTCAACAACCTTGGCGTTGAATTTCGCGAATGCCCCCACGGCGTCGCCCGTGACTTCAATTTGACCTTCAACGGGCAGTACGCCTCGGTAGACTCCCTGTGCGGTGAACCGTTGCCGAAAACGGGCAACGAAGTAACCTTTGAAGTTGGGTAGTTTGACGTTACTCAGGTGGGCGTCCATGCGATCGGGGTTGTAGCCCACGATTTCCTGTTTGGCAGCGTCCACTTTCACGTAGCCCACTGTTCCCGCTCGCGTGGCCTCCAGAAGCACACTGCCCGCCTGGCCCGCTGGAAATGCAAAGCGCAGGTAGGCGCAATGATCTGTCGCGGTGAGCTCCGCCGCGATTTGCCGCGCCGGATCCGCCCCCATTTTCACTGAATAGAAGTAGGGCGTACTGACTTCGTCAGCATGTGAGAACGGCAGCCGCCGATACTCCACCGTCGGATTGATGTTGCCGATCTGCGGCATGAGTGTCACGTAGCCGTAGTCGCCCATCCAGACTGCCGGCTGGTGGGTGCCGATAAATCCGGAAATGGCGCTATCCTCGTAGGCATAGGAGCTGACACTGATCCGGTTCTGGCGGGTCTGGGCGGTCCAGTTGGTCATTCCAAAGGGTGTGGTCACCAGCGGCATCGTGCCGCCGTATTCCGGGCCGTGGCCGGAGCCGCCGGTGCCGATGAAGGTATTGACCCAGTCAACCGGCTCCGCATTCGCGGCAGTGCAAACGGCGGAAATCGCAAGGAGCACGAGCAATTTCATTTGGAGGGGTGATCCTTTTGAGCCATTGCGGCAATGAGCGGCAAATACAAGAATAATCCGCTCACAGTGTTCACACTTTTGTGCGCCTGGGCAATGCTCTTCGCACCGTTGGAGATCCACATGACGATCCGGCCTTCGTTTCTTTTTGACCTGGATGGAACCCTCGTCGACAGTGTGTACGAGCACGTGCTGGCGTGGCAGGAAGCGCTCACGGCGGAAGGCATCGAGCTGTCGGTCTGGCGGATTCACCGCAAGATCGGCATGAGTGGCGGCCTCTTCACGAACCAACTCCTGCGTGAGACAAAAATGGACATCACGCCGGACCGCGTCGAGCGCCTGGGGCGATTGCATGCCGAGGCGTACCAGAAGTTCAGGGGGAAGATCCGGCCACTGCCGGGAGCCGTGCAACTGTTGGAAGCTTTGACGGAGGCGCAGATTCCCTGGGCCATAGCCACGAGCGGCCGGATGGCCACCGCCGCTCAGAATCTGGCGGCATTGGGTGTCGATCCGGCCGTGGACGCGGTCGTTACGCGGGACGACGTCAAGTATGCGAAGCCGGACCCGGACCTGTTCGTGGCCGCCGCGGACAAATTGAATGTCCCGATCACCAGCTCCATCGTGGTCGGCGACAGCATCTGGGACATGCTGGCTGCCCGGCGCTGCCAGGCGCTCGGTGTTGGGCTGCTATCCGGCGGCTACGGTCTCGATGAGCTGGAGCGCGCGGGGGCATACCGGGTGTATGAGGATCCCGCCGACCTGTTGGATCACCTCGATGAGGTGGGTGGCCGCCGCTGACGGCCACCCGGGCTCATCGCCACCGGGCTTACGGCAAGGGTGGCAGTTTCGAGGGATCCACGATTCCCCAATAGGCTGGCTTGGCCTGCAGCCTCGTGTCGAACGGCAGTGGCAGGTCGAGCCGGTTGATGGGGAAGCTGTCCAGCCAGGTATTGTCGTCGCCCATGCCCCAGAAGGTCACAGCATCGAGCTTGCCCTTCAATGCCCGGAAGGCGGCGAAGTACTTGGCATAGAGGTATCCCTGTTGTGTGATCAGCGATGTGGGAACCGTGCCGCCGTTGGCACCGTAGTTGGACGTGTTGTCTGCCCCTTTGTACACGCTCAAATCCAGCTCGGTGACCTGCTGATGAAGGTGCGGGAAGATTGTGGCGAGCGCATCGATTGCGACAAACATCGCCAGCGGTGACGGATTGTCGATGTGGTTGTGCATCTCGTGTCCAACACCGTCGAGCGGAATCTTGTGGAGCCGCAGGCGCGCGACGACCTGGATCAGGCAGGCCAGGCGCTTGGGATCCGTGGTGCTGAAGTCGTTGATGAACAGCTGGGTTCCCACCGGCGCGTACAACCTGGCAGCGCGCAGCGCGATCTCCAGATAACCCGGGCCGAGCACCTGGTAGAAAGGCCCATGGGACAAGCAGTCAGACTGGCTCGGGTCGAGCGGCTCGTTGACGACATCCCACACATAGACGGCGCTGCCGAAGTGCTGCACCTCGCCCTTGATGTGGTTCTGGATCCGTTGGGTGAGCAAGGCCACATCCGCCGGATTGGCTGCTGACAGCGGCGTCACCCCGTCCGCCTCCCGGAACACCCAGGCGGGAGTCTGCGATCCATTGGCCCAGACCAGATTGTGTCCGCGGACCAACATCGAATGCGCCTGCGCAAAGGCGACCTCGGCATCCGCAGTGGTAAAGCTGAAGCTGCCTTCCTGCGGCTCGATCGAGTCCCACTTCATGTCGTTGCCGGACACCAGGCTGTTGAAATGCTTGGTCAGCAGTTGCGCGTGCGGCCCGGCGAGGTCGGTCGAATCCACTTCCGCACCCACCGGGAAATAGCTTGCGAGGGTCTGGTAGATAGACGGAATGTCCGTCTGAATCTGCACCGGCGGGATGAAGGTCAGTTGGAAGTCATCGATGTAGAACCCCTGAGTGCCGCTGTTCGACTCGACATACGCAAAGGCCTGCCCGGGATCGTAGGCGAATGCCATTGAGTACTGGGGAATGGACAGCTGAACCCAGGAGCCGATCGGCACCGGAGTGTTGTTGACGACAGTATGGAATGTCGTTGTGCCGCCGAGTGTAGTCTGCAGGCTCACCCGTATCGTGTCGTTCTGTGTCGCCGTTGGCGCCAGCTTCACCCACACGCTGACTGAATACTGCGAGCCGTTGTACATCTTGTTGCTGACGTTGATCTGCGGGCCGTCGAAGGCGGCGGTTCGATTCGCCGTCGCCAGGCTATGTGTGCCCCCGTGAGCGTCCGCTGTTGTATTCGTCAATACGGCGCCGGCGCGGGAGCTCCATCCGTCCAGGCCCCCATCCTCGAAGTCAGTGCTGATACCCGAGTTGTCCTGGGGCCCCCCTGGAGGGCCGGAGATTTGATTGATGACGACGTCATCGAGATAGAAGGATTGCGCTGATGTCGGGCCGACGAGCTGCGCGTATAGCACCAGCGAGGTCTCGGTCGTGCTCACCGTATAGGTGCCTCCAACCTGTGCCCACCCGGAGTCGGATACGGGGACCTGGAAGGTGCCGACGGTGTCGAAGCAGGTACCGCCGGAGCAGCCGGGGTCGGTTCGCATCACGGTGAGGTTGGCCGCGGTGGCCGGCTCACCGCTGGTCAGCATCACAAAGCCGGTGATTTGATAGCTGGCACCGGGTACCAGGTTGGTGAGCCTGATGCTGGGACCGCTGCTGCCGCCGCTACTGTTGGTTGTCGTCAGCAGGCTCTGGCTGCCGCTGTGGGCGGCTGCGGTAGAGTTGACGGGCGTGCTCGCGTTGTTGAACGAAACCCAGCCCTGCGTAGTGGAGTCTTCAAAGCCGTATTGCGCCACGACCTGGGCGCTGCCCGGTGCGCTCCACAGGAGCAGCAGAAACGTTAGGCAAAGAGTGGCCTGCGTGGATCGAAACATCTTGTTTCCCCCTCGATCAACGCCCCGCGTGTTGCGGAAATCCATTTGCGGTAGCGCTACCACGAATATCTCTCCGCAGCGTGGGACTTGTCAAACCGCATATGATGGCGCGGCGTTCCCGCAGACCCCGGCACAACCGGCGGACCCGCTGCGGCGGCGATTTCCAAGACTCTGCCGTAACATGTCAGGGCTTTAAATGAGGCACAGGTGATCAATGGCGAACGCACTGCAGGGTATTCATCCGCTCATACTGTTGATTATTGCGACGACGCTGGAGGTGAGCGGCGATGCGGTGGTGCGAATCGCAATCTATTCGCATGTCGGCCTGTTGCGGATCGGCTTGTTGGCCGCAGGGGGCTTGCTCCTGCTGGGATACGGATCGTTTCTCAATCTCGCGCCCGTGGATTTTGGGCGCGTAGTCGGGCTCTATATCGCCACGCTGTTTGTCGTGTGGCAGGTGATCAATTACATTTTCTTCCGCGCCATTCCGTCCGTGCCCATCCTGGTCGGGGGCACCTTGATCGTGGTGGGCGGCTTGCTCGTTACGTATTGGAAGCCTGCCGGATGAGCGCATTGTGTCGTGTAAGGTACACTGCCACCCCTATTGCAAGGGTGGGCAGCACATGGAAAGCAGGTCACGTAGTCGGCGGGAGATTCTTCAGACTCTGGGAGTGAGCAGCCTCTTGCCGGGATTGCCGACTGCCGCGCTGGGCATGCTTCCGGACCACGAGAACGTCGCGCAGGAAACACTTCCTCGTTCTCCCGACGCGGACAGCAAGCCCAGGTACTCGATCCGCTTTGCCGTCTGCGGCATGAGCCACGATCACATCTACGGGATGGTCGGGGCCATTCAGCGGGGTGGCGGCGAGCTCGTCGCCGCTTTTGGTGAGGAGCCTGACAAACGGGCTGCGTTCACGAAGCGCTATCCGGACGTGAAGATGGTGAAGAGCGCAGATGAGATTCTGAACGACGGCTCGGTCCAGTTGGTTCTGAGCTCCACCATTGCGAGCCATCGTGCTCCGTTGGGAGTGCGCGTGATGGAGCATGGCAAGGACTTTCTCAGCGACAAGCCCGGCATCACCACGCTCGAGCAGTTGGCCGCCGTTCGCAAGACCATTGCGCAAACCCAGCGCATCTACGCAATCATGTACAGCGAGCGGCTGGAGGTCAAAGCGGCCGTCAAGGCGGGCGAGCTGATTCAGTCCGGCGCCATCGGTCACGTCATTCAGACAATCAATATCGCTCCCCACCAGGTCCACCAGGGCCACGGCGATGCGGGTGGCAGCGGGGGGCGCCCCGAGTGGTTCTGGGATCCCGACCTGTATGGCGGGATTCTCTGTGACATCGGCTCTCACCAGGTCGATCAGTTTCTTTACTACACCGGGTCCACTGAGGCCGATGTGGTGGCATCGCAGATTGCCAACGTGGCGCATCCGGACCGGCCGCGCTTTCAGGATTTCGGTGACATGATGTTGCGCGGCAACCGCGGCATGGGTTACGTGCGGTTGGATTGGTTTACTCCGGATGGCCTGGGCACTTGGGGTGACGGGCGCCTGTTTGTGCTCGGCACCGAGGGGTACATCGAGCTGCGCAAGTACACCAACGTGGCGGTTGCGAAGTCGGGCAACAATCTGTTTATCGTCGATCGGAAGGAAGCGCGCTACATGGACTGCAGCAATCTGACTTTGCCGTTCGGGCCGCAGTTTGTTGCGGATGTCGTGAATCGGACGCACGTTGCGCAGGACCAGGCTCAGTGTCTGTTGGCGGCTGAGCTGTCCATACAGGCACAGCGCAATGCGAAGAGTGTCCACATTCAAATGGGCACCTGACGAGCCTTGGCACCGCACTGAAATCAGTGCATTCTGGTCGGTGGCACAATGGCTACCGATTCAGGTCTCATCTCGGCGGGAACTCCCGCTTACCGCCGGCTTGCACTGGCACTCGTGATCGCAGGTCTCGCGACATTCGCGCTGCTTTACAGTGTGCAGTCCCTTCTTCCCGTGTTCGCGCACGATTTTCACGTCAGCGCTGCGGAAGCCAGCCTGGTCGTCTCGTTTGCGACCGGAGCGATGGCGCTGACATTGCTGATCGCCAGCGTCGTCTCGGACCGGATTGGCCGGCGGCAGATGATGATCGCTTCACTCTTTGCCGGGTCGCTCTTGACGCTTGCTTCGGCGGCGCTGCCGAGCTGGCGTGCACTTTTATTCACCCGTTTCCTCACTGGCATCGCTCTATCCGGTATACCCGCGATAGCCATGGCCTACGTGGCTGAAGAGGTGGATGCAAGCACGATTGGCGGAGCGATGGGGCTCTATATCGCGGGTGCTGCGATTGGCGGCATGGTGGGGCGCATCAGCGCAAGTGTGGTTGCGGACTGGCTCGGCTGGCGCTCCGCGCTGGCGTGTATCGGAGTTGCGTGTTTGATCGGCGCGTTTGTGTTTCGCTGGGCCGCACCTCTATCCCGTTCGTTCGTACCGCGCAAGCATGACTGGGCGTCCCTCCTCGCCAGCATCCGGATTCTGAGAAACGATGCCGCTTTGCCGTGGCTTTACACGGAAGCCTTTCTGCTGATGGGGTCGTTCATCACAATCTACAACTATGTGAGTTTCCGCCTGCTCGCGCCGCCGTATTCGCTGAGTCAGTCCGTGGTCGGTGCCATTTTTCTGTTCTACATTGTCGGCTCGTTCGTCTCGACCTGGTTTGGCCAGCTGGCCGGCCGACTGGGCCGACGCCGGGTATTCTGGATACCCATCCTCACCTTCCTCGTGGGTGTTGGATTGACCGCCGCAGCCCCTCTGTGGGTTATTGTGGTTGGCATTGGCGTGGCCACTGCAGGTTATTTCGGTGCGCACTCGGTAGCTTCGAGTTGGGTGAGCCGCCGCGGGCACGCTGCACCCGCACAGGCTGCGGCGTTCTACTTGTTCTTTCTATATGTAGGGTCCAGCATCCTGGGGTCTGCCGGCGGCGTCGCATGGACTCGGGCGAAATGGCCTGGTGTCGCCGCGTTTACTGTGTGTCTGCTGGTGGTGGCGCTGGCGGTTGCGATTCGTCTCATTGCAGTGAAGCCGTTGCCGCAAAATGTCGTTACCAGCCCACCCGGCGCAGCTTGAGTCTACAAACGCGCAGCGCGACCGATCGTGAAACCAACACCACCGCGGCAAGGGCGGCCCGGCGTTGGACGTCCGGGAGATGGGCGACCGGGTGGTGGCCAACCTGGGGCAGATCGGCCGGGACCGGGTGGGCCCGGTTCGGGAGCGGGACGTCCAGGGAATGGCGGCTCAGGCCCAGGAGTCGGACGGCCCGGAAGTGGAGGTTCTGCGCCCGGGGGTGGGCGTCCTGGGGACAGCGGTTCCGGGCCAGGGGGACGACCACCTGGAACGGACGGTCCCGGAAAATGACGGACCGGAGGGGCTGTTTCGCGCCGGCCCGCCTTGAATCCCCGGTGGGAAACCGCACGTCCTGCTCCGGTGGACTACAATAGCCGCTGGCTTTTAAGGAGATGTCGATGCCCCTTCCCGTGCGATCCGGTAATCCGGGACTGAACGAGAAGACTTTTTCTGGACTGCCGCGGCCGCTGGCCAGCGGCGAGCGGATGACCCTGCAGGGGGCCATTAACAAGTCGTTCCTGCTGCTGGTCGTTTTGATGGCGGGAGCCTTCTGGCCGTGGTCGGAATACCTTTCGACCGGCGATGCCTCGGTGGCGGGTCCGTCGATACTCATTGGTGCGGTGGGCGGCCTCATCGTGGCCCTCATCATCAGCTTCAAGCCGACGACGGCGACGTATCTTGCAATTCCGTACGCCGGGCTCGAGGGCTTGGCCATGGGTGGATTCTCGGCGCTTTTGGAGCGTCGCTATCCGGGAATCGCGATCCAGGCCGTGGGCCTGACCTTTGGCGTGCTGGCAGTGTTGCTGGTGGCTTACTCGACGCGGCTGATTCGAGTCACGCAGCGCTTCCGCACGATCGTGATCGGCGCTACCGGTGCGATTGCCCTGCTGTACCTGGTCAGCATGGTGCTGGGACTCTTCCATGTCAGCGTGCCATTTCTGACTTCCTCCAGTCCGTTGAGCATCATCGTGTCGCTGGTGATCTGCGGCGTCGCTGCCTTGAACCTGGTGCTCGACTTCGACCTGATCGAGTCGGGTGTGAAGCAGGGCGCGCCGCGCTACATGGAGTGGTATTCGGCGTTCGGCCTGTTGGTCACGCTGGTGTGGCTGTACCTGGAAATTCTGCGGTTGCTCAGCAAGCTGCGCGACAGCCGCTAGCCAGGCTGGTCGACCATTCGAGGTCATGAGGCCGCGGCGCAAGTCGCGGCCTTTTGCTATGCGCTGCAAAAAAAGCGGCAACCATCGGCCGCCTGCGGCACGAATCGACCGTGTTGGAAGCGTGACGGTGGCGAAGGGGCAATGCGTTGCCGCTCATCAGATTTGGTAACAATTGCTCACGAGGGGCGCCCGTCGTTTTGTTAGCCGGTTCACAAGAATCCATTCCCGTGTCGTCTATGTTGTATTGACTTTCAGTCTCACCGGCACGGGGAGAGCGACATGACCATCGGCAGTGTTTCCAACCTGAACAGCTGGCTGGCGCAGCTGAGCGCCACCAGCAGCACCAGCAGCACCAGCAGCATTCAGTCTGATGTCACGAGCACGTCAGGCGTCAGCTCTGATGCACCGCCTCCGGCGCCACCACCGCCACCGTCGGGCGGATTGATGAGCTCCATCCTCGAGGCGTTGTCGCAGATCGGCGTGACGGGTGGCACCTCGAGTGCGGGCACGAGTCCAGGTGCAACATCGGGCACGTCGACCAACTCCACTTCCTCGGGCTCGTCCACCACAACTTCGAGCACTGACCCGTCTGAAGCAATGCAGGCGTTCATCCAGAGCCTGATGGCGGCACTGCAGGCCCAGAGCGCGAACGCGGCCAATGTCACGGGCAACAGCGCCGATGGGACGAGCACCGTCGGCGCGGCAAGCGCTGTCAGTGCAACAGGTGCGACAGGCGCTAATGGCGACGTTACGAATGGAGCTGATGCCACGAGCGCAGCCGGGCAAACTAGCTCGACCTCAGGAACCTCCGCGGTCGCGGCACCGACGGGTGCACCGAGACATCATCATGGCGGCGGGGGGCTGCAAAGACTCATCGAGCAACTGGCCGCGTCAGATCCGAGCCAGTCTTCGTCGAGCGGTACTTCATCGAGCAGCTCAGCGACTGACAGCTCCACTGCGGCAACGTCCGCAACCTCGGTAGCGTCACCGACGTCGGCGACTTCGGGCTCGGCATTGAGCGACCTGCAGACCAGCTTCAACAATCTGGTGACGGCGCTGGGCGGTAGCACGGATTCATCGCAGACCACGATGAGCAATTTCCTGAGCACGCTGGCCAGCGATATGCAGGGCGCATCACCGATCGGCCAACTCTTGAGGGCACAGGCTTAGTGTCAGGG
>JAXDQF010000387.1:0-6604 GCA_034668025.1 Gammaproteobacteria bacterium
GCGAGCCGCTGCGGTCGATGCGCAGCGGATATTACGAACACTACAACGAGAGTCGGCGGTGTTCGGCACGAGGATTCGTGTAGAAGACGGCGTGGGCATCATCGATGGGTCATGAGCATCTGCAGGCTGAAGCCCGCGCATATTGCATCCTGCGCAACGCCCCGTTGCACAGAACACCATAGCCGCTGCGTCCGGAACCCTTCAGGATGACGGGGCGACTGGGACATCCGATCCGGTGCCGACGTCCGGACAACATGACGAGTATGAAGGGTGGAGTTGATGATGATGGGGTGTGTCAGTAGGCCGCGAATTTCCAGATGAAAGTCCGTCCTGGTACCGTCGTCATTTTGTTGGCCGTGGTGCTGTCGCTGCCGGTCGCCGCCGCGCCGGTCTCGGGCGGCGATCTGTTGGTCACCCTCGAGCCGGCCGCCCCAGGCGCGAATGGACTCATCCCCTATCTGGACGTGATCGTCGCAGTGCCCGTCGCAGATGTGTCACCGGGCCAGTCGCTGCTGCGGTTGCCGCTCGTGATCAGCAATGTCCAGACGGTCGCCAATGAACTGGCAAACCTCGAGGCGCGCGATGCGATCGGGCCGGTCGAGCTCACATCAACAGACGATTCCGGTCAGGGAAAACCCTATCGTCGGTGGCGCGCTGATCGGTCGGTGCGGGGCTCGCTGTCCATCCGCTACCGCGTGCCTATCACGAATATACCGAACCCGCGGGGCGCCGCGCCGCCACTCGAATTGCGCAGCGAAAACGGCGCATTTTCCGCAGAGGCGGCAACGTTTCTGGTCATGCCGGATAACGACAGCCCCTACCATCTCGCAGTGCATTGGGACTTCTCTTCGGCGCCGCGCGGCCGGCAGGGTCTTTCCACCGTGGGATTCGGCGATGTACGTGCGGCCGACGCCGCGCCTGCGGAAAAGCTGGAGGTCACGTACTTTATGGGTGGCCTCATTCAGCACTTCCCTGACGCACCGGCGCGATCCGGGTTCCTGGCGGCATGGCAGGGCGTCCCACCGTTCGACACCGCCGCCCTGATGAAGTGGACCGAGACACTCTACGGCTTTTATTTAAATTTCTTCCGCGCTCCGCCGGGGCGGTCATTTGGCGTGTTTCTGCGCCCCAATCCCATCAATGCCGGTGGCGGCGTGGAGATCGGCAATTCCTTTGTCGGAACTTTCTCAGCGGCAACAGACCCCGCTGATTTGAAGCTGACGCTGGCACACGAGATGGTGCACGCCTTCGTGCATGGCTTCGATGAACCCGAGAGCATGGACGGCGCCTGGTATGCCGAAGGGTTGGCTGTCTATTACCAGCGGGTGTTGCCGCTGCGCGCCGGGTTGATCTCCAGCGATGTCTATTTGCGAGATATCAACACAACTGCCGGCCGGTATTTTACCGATGCAATGAACCGCACGCCCAATGACCGGATTCAAAGCCGATTCTGGGCCGACACGCGCATTCGGGTCTTGCCCTATGACCGGGGTTCACTGTATTTCGCGCAAGTGGACGCGGCTGTTCGCAAGGCATCACACGATAGCCGCTCGCTCGATGACCTGGTGCTGGAAATGCTGAAGCGCCGTCACGACGGCCTTCCCGTGAGCCCGGATGCCTGGGTACAAATCATCACCCGCGAGCTCGGCCAGTCGGGTAGGGCACAGTTCGAGGGCATGCTCACCGGTACCGTCGTGATCCCGCCATCCGACAGCTTTGGTGCCTGTTACGAACGCACCACAGCCCCCTTGCGCCGGTACGATCTCGGCTTTACAACCGATGTCCTTGCGGAGCCTGGTCGCATCGTTCGAGATCTGGAGCCGGGATCCGCGGCGGCGCTGGCCGGTCTTCGCAACGGCGATCACATTGTCAAACCGGTCCCGCAAGATGCGATCCAAGCCGATCAGCATGCCCTGTTACATCTACAGGTTCAACGCGGCGACAAGACGCTCGACATCACATACCTGCCGCGCGGCGAAACGGTGGAAGCCTATCAATGGAAATGGGTGGACCACCCGCCTGCCTCGTGCATGCGGCGCCAGCAGAGCTAAGTTGCTCGCGGTGAGCGACCAGCCCGGCCGGTGCGTAGCTTGCAGCTCTACACGAATCGCACAGCCGCGGTGCCGTTACGCAGCGCCGCAATAACACTGGCTCCAACATTCGCCGACGTCTTGGGATTGCTCGACGGGTTGCTCGCCACACTCAGTGTCAACGTGGTGCTGTGGCTGACGGCCTCGATAGTGCCCACATTGCCGCTGGCGTTCGGGTCGGCAACCAGCTCGACCCGTGTGCGCTCGAAGCCGATGCCCGCGAGGGCGACCGCTGCAGCGAGATTTGCGTTCTTCGGAAAGAGACGGGCCGCGTCGCCGGCATTTCCCTGGAAAATGACCGTGCGCCGGGTCAGGCGATCCAGCTCATGAGTCTCGGCTGCAACCGTTCCTTGCCAGGCCTTGCAGGGTTTCGTGGAGATGTATTTGACGGAGCGCAAGTTGTCGCAGGCCAGGGTCAGCAGTCCGTCAAAGCCGGCAAGCGCCCCTGCGGGAATCAGAATGTGACTGTTGCCCTCGCTCGCAGCGGTAACGAGCGAGCCGCGCAACGCGGCGTCCGCGAGACTGCCGACGGAGAGCAGATAGATCGGGCAGCCACGCCGCAGGATCCGCGCTCCATGTGACTGCACGACGGCGTGACCTGCCGCTTCGATGATGCAGTCCGGCCGGATATTCAGCAACTGCTCGATGTCATCGCAGATCAGCGTGTTTCCCGGCATTGCGCGTTGGGCCCGCTCGATCTGGTGGGGCCGTACACAGGCTCCGGCGAGCCTCAATGACGAGGCAGGAACGCTGTGCCACAGGTCGACGATGGAGCGGCCGATCGCTCCAAAACCAATCAATCCAACGCTCGTCATTGACCGGATCCCTGCTGTCATTTCAACGCCTGCTGTACGCGGCGGTCCCGTGAGTGTCCGGGAAGTGTGGCGCGGAGGATAGGGCGGGCCTTGCGCGGCGCTGTTGCGCGATTCGCAACGGCAACGCGGGCGGCGCTCGTTCCACCGGGCGCAACAGCGTGTACCCGTAACCGGGACACGCGCGCAAACGCTTTGTGTAGGCTACTTGCAAACAGGCACGGCGCGTGGCCTGATTTCACGCCCTTACGGGAACCCCTCCCCGGACTACTTCAGTCGCAGTCACCGAACCAACATGAGTCACCGAACCAACATGAATAGTACCGAGCGACTCTCACCGCCAGTCCCGGGGCACTTCGGACCCCACGCCGGGCACTCATTACGGAGCTCGTAAACCGATGTACCTCGATCGCCGCCGCTTCGTCGGCGCAGCGCTGGCTACCACCACTTCTCTCGCGCTGGCCAGGCCGCCCGAGCCGCGCAAGTCCGAACTGGTGCGCACCTACGAGCGCGCCATCGTTCTCGATACGCTCATGCCCTCGGCGCCCGACTTCGATGTCGAGGTTGCGTTGCGCGCGGGACTGACGGGGGGAGTGATCGATCTGTCATACCCGCGGACTACTCCCCATGCGTTCGAGGCAATTGCGCAGTGGGACGCGGCTTTCGCCGATCCCCGCAGCCGCTTCCTGCGCGTGCGCAAGGTCGGGGATTTCGCTTTGGCAAAGGCTGCCGGAAGATTTGCCGTCGTGCTCGAGAGCCAGGATGCTTCAATCCTGGGCACACCCATGCCGGCGAATACGGACAGCAATATCACCGCGCTCCGGGAGTTCTACGAGGTGGGGCTGAGGGTGCTCCAGTTGACCTATACCACCAACAACGGACTCGGTACCGGCTACAGCGAACGCGCCGATGTGGGACTGTTCCGCCTTGGAGAGCTGGTGGTGAAGGAGATGAACGCTCTCGGTATGCTGATCGATCTCTCCCATTGCAGTGAGGCGACGACGCTTCAGGCCATCGCCCTCTCGAGCAAGCCCTGTGCGGTGACGCATGCCGGATGTCTGACTCTTTTCGACGACAAACGCAACAAGTCCGACAAGGTTATCCGCGCCCTGGCCGAGAAGGGGGGCTATCTGGGCATTTACAATATGACACTATGGATGACCGGACGAACGACGTCGTCCGTCGATGACATCGTCGACCACATTGATCACGCGGTCCAGGTCGGCGGCATTGACCTCGTGGGCTTCGGCAGCGATCACGAGCCCCTCGGAGACCCGCGGCCGCAGGCCGAGAAGGTGCCTACGATGCAGAACTTCGCGGCCAGGAATACCGGTTTACCCGGCGGCGCGCCCATACGCGGACATGTTACCGCGAGCGACCTCGATGGGCCGGATCGGCTGCACGTCCTGGCGCAGGCGCTGTCCCGAAGGGGTTATGTCTCGGCCCGCATAGAAAAGATTCTGGGTGCGAACTTCGTGAGGACTTTCGGGAGTGCCTGCGGGTGAGCCCAACGTCGCCGAATCAACTCAAGCGCACGGTTCGATTCGTCGACGTCGTGACCCTGGGGCTGGGAGGCGCGATCGGTTCCTCCATTTTCTCCATCGTGGCGCCGGCCGCGGCGTTGTCCGGACCGGGCATGCTCATGGCGCTGGTCTTGGCGGCACTGCCAATGAGCGTGTTCGCGGTGTGCTATTGCTTCATGTGCCGTGTCGCGCCCGTGTCCGGCGCGTCGTTCGCATGGCCCACGCGTTTCATTCACCCCTTCGTGGGTTTCATGGTCGGATGGCTGCGTATCATCGGCAGCACCGGCGCAATGATCGTGATGGCTCTCGTGCTGGTGCGCTATTCGTCGAGCGTCGTGCACCTGCCAGAGCGGCCGAGCATGTTGGCCTGTTTTGTGCTGCTGCTGGTGCTGAACTATTTTGGGGTGGTGGTCGCGGCGCGGGTCCAGACAGCGTTGGTTGTCGTATTGGTTGCGGTATGCGCTATCTTCGTGGTCGCGGGTCTGCCGCATGTACACCTTGCCGAGTTTCGTGAGCTATCCGCTCCGAACTGGAAGGGGATCTTCGTCACCATGCCGCTGCTCATCCGCCTGTTTTTCGGTATCGAAGCCGTCGCGGAAATCGGCGAGGAGGTGGCGAATTCGCGCACAGCGATTCCGGCTGGCATTTTCACGTCGATCGCGCTCGCTGCATCGATTTACGGCCTGATGTCATTTGTGGCGCTCGGGACGTTGGGGACGGCGCGCCTGGCCACAAGCGACGTTCCCATTCTGGACGCCGCGCAAACATTCATGGGGCCCTGGGCTCGCCCGCTCATCCTCCTCGGGATCGTCGCCGCTACGGTCACCCACCTGAATGCGCTCTTTCTCATCTTCACGCGCTACCTGTTTGCCATGGGGCGTGCGGGGGTTCTGCCTCACGCGCTCTCCCGGGTGCATCCGCGTTGGAAGACGCCGCATGTCGCGGTGGTGACGGTCTTTTCGATTACCACTGTTGGTGTGTTTCTCCCGAACAACCTGGTGTTTCTCTTTATCGCGGTCAATGTTCCGGTCCTCGTCAAATATCTGTGCAGTTGCCTGTCAGCCGTTCGCGTCGCCACTGCGCACGCCGGGCTGGCGACCGACCTTCCGTTCGGGGCCGGTCGCAAGGCCATGCTGGGTTGGGGTTGGGCGGGCGTCGTGTGCGCCTCGGGCTTGATCGCCGTGGGCCTCGAAGCCAACTGGGCCGCCTATGTGCTGCTGGCCGGCTGGGCGGTGTTGGGCTGCGGGTATTATCTCTGGCAACGCCTCAGGATCAGGGCGTCCCAGGCGACGGTCAAGTTGACTTCCGGTTGAGCTGCCGCAGGACCGCATCGAGAGACTCGCCCAGTAAGGCTAGATCCGCCGCGGTATTCCAGAAGTGAGGCGACAATCGCAACATCGGGCCGCGAATGCTGACCTCGATGCCCCGCGTTTCGAACTGGGCGGCGACTGCCGCGCCGTTCGCCTTGCCGACGTCGATGCCTAGAATATGGGTGTGTCCATGAGTCGGGTCGGGGGTGCAGACCCGTTGTGGTGGCAGAGTCACGGCGAGCGCGGTGTTCCAGCCTCGCAGGTGTTCGTGGATTCGCAACGGCGTCCATAGCAGAAGTTGACGCAGCCCCGCGATGGCCAACCGAGGAAGCAAAGACTTGGTGACACCCGCGGCATCGAATCGCCGGGCACCGTGCGTGTACCCCTCGGGGTAGATCAGCTTGCCCTCCTGCCATAGGGACGCGCCGTCCGCGGGAATGCGATTGTTCCAGCCATTCTCTGCAGGGCAGGCCGAATGATGCCTGGGGTGGACATACAGGTAACCCAGTCCAGCGGGCCCCAACAGCCATTTATAGCCGGAAGCGACGACGAAATCCGGGGTGACCTCTGCGACGTCGAACGGCATGGCTCCAATGGCTTGCGTGCCGTCAATCACGACCCGCGCGCCGACTTTCCGCGCTTGCGTGGCGATCGCGGCGCTGTTCACGAAAGTTCCGTCACACCAGTGGCAAGGTGAGAAACAGACGACCGCCGTTTCTGGGGACAGTGCGCTGAGCAAGGCGCAGGTCCAGTCGCCGTTGGCGGGCTTTGGCACGAAGACCGGCTCGGCGCCGTAGGCGCGACACGCCTCGAGCCAACCCAACACCTGGCTGGGATGCTCGTTGGCCATCAGGACGACCCGCTGACCG
>JAXDQF010000388.1:0-2530 GCA_034668025.1 Gammaproteobacteria bacterium
GCGGCTCGAGCATCTGCGCCTCGAGCGACTGCACCTCAGGTTTGGACCAGCCGAAGCTGATGTTGTAAGCCACATTGACCAGCGACATGGCGCTGTGGGGCAACGGTTGGCCGGTGGCCCCCACCGCGAGCGCGCGCCCATCGGTGTACGCTCGCCCCGGCTCGTGGCAGCTGGCGCAACTATGTTGCCCGGTGATCGACAGCCGAGGCTCAAAGAACAACCGCCGCCCGAGTGCGACCTTGGCAGCCGACATGGCATTGTCAGCCGGCACCGCCGGCGTGGGAAAGCCACGCGGCAGCTGCCAGTCATAGGTAGTGTCGGAACCCGCCGGCCGCGTGTCATTCGCCGCAACGGCTGTTGAGCCGCCACTTGGGCCCGCCGCACCCGATGCGACGGTTGTTGGACCGCCGGCGGGCGTTGCCGCCAACAGCGATGCGCCCTGGTCTAACAGCAGCAACGCTGTGATCGCACCAATGCCGCTGGCGCGGCCAACGCCGCCCAGCAGCGGCATTTACTTCCAGCTGGCGGCCGTGCCCTCGCGCGTCAGCGCCGCAGTCTGTCCAGCAATCGTCGACCGCTCCTGGATCCACTTATCCATATCGCTAACCGCTGCGGCGTCTGCAGACGCGGAAGCCTTCTGCGCGTCCAGCCAGCCGCGCATGGCGGCGAGCAGCTTGTCAGCCAACTGGCGATTGCCGGCGAACAAATCGAGGTAGGCCTGCTTTGCATCGCCCACCCGGTTGAGGCCAAGAAATGCTTCCCCTCGATATTCCAGCGCGTCGGCATAGCCCGGCTTCAAGCTCAAAGCCTGTTCGTACGCCGTCAGCGCAGCGTCGTAGTTTCCCAGGTGGCGGTTGGTATAACCCACATAGTTCCAGGCTTCGGGCATCTGCGGATTGGTCTGCGCAGCCTGTTGGAATCGCGCCAGGGCGCTGGAGTAATACTCCTGCGCTTCCTTCACAGCACGGTCCTTCTTGCCGGCATCAGTCAACTGCTGGGCGGAGGCTTGAAACTTGTCAGCCTTCTTCACGTCTTTCACGCCCTGGTTGTAGAGGGTCTTCGCTTTCTCCTCCGGGGTTTGTTCGCGGGGCGCGCGCATCTCCGGCTCGGGGCCGCCGCCATTCGACCAGGCGGTCGGTGCGGCCGCAACGAGTACACAAGCTGATAAAACATGCAGACGAATTTTCATAAACCCGCTCCTGGCGGCACGAACCTGTAATTTGACGCTACCACTTGTCGCGCAGTTCACGAAGCTTCAGGAACACCGTTTTAGCATCGGGATGCGCGCCTATATCCGGAAACCGTTCGCACAAACGTCCCAGAACTGTCGGATTTTGCAGACGCAGGAATGTATTGAAATGCTTTTCTTCACCCAGCGTCGTCACTCGCATCTGTGCGGGCGCGCTGTGGCGCGCCGCGGCGACACGTGTGGCGGCTTCCTGGTTGTCAGGTTCGCGATCGAGGGTGAATTCGAGATTGCGGGCCATGTACTCGTGCCCGGGAAACACTCGCGTGCTGTCCGGCAGCCGCGCCAGCTGCTGCGCAAATGTTTCATACAGCACCGCGGGATTACCGCCGTTGTGACAGTTCCCGGCTCCGGCATTGAAAAAGGTGTCACCGCAAAACAGCGCGGGCTCGTCTGTTTGGGCAAAGAGACAGATGTGCGTCATCGTATGCCCGGGGGTATCCATGCATTCGAGCTCGACCGTGCGTCCAACGCGGATGATGTCGCCCTTTTGCAGGCCACGGTCGACACCACCGATGGTCGACGCGGCGCCGGCATGCGCGAGAACCTTTGCCCGGGTCTTCGCGACCATGCCTGCATTGCCACCCGTGTGGTCCAGGTGCTCGTGAGTATTGAGAATCTGCGTGATCTGCCAGCCTCTGGCGTGGGCGGCATCGAGGCAGAGCTGGTATTCGAGAGGATCCACGGCGAGCGCTTCACCGGTCTCAGGGCAGGCGATGAGGTAGTGGAAATTGCGGTAGGGGTTCGCTGACCAGATGCGTTCGATCAACATATTGCCACTCCTGTCGTCGTTTTGCCGCAACGTACCCCTAATGGCGCCGGCACGCCATAATAGGCGGATGCCGGAGTGCCCAGCATGATGCATACGTTCCTGTTCGAGCCCGGGGTGTGGACCTCCAAGGGCACGTTCTGGCGTGCTGACGGGGAGCTCCTGGAAGCCCAGGGGAGGACGGAAATTGCGCACCACCCCACAGCCTGGCTGCTGTCCGGCAGCCTGAAGGTATTCGGCTCACCGCCGGTCGAGTTCGTGAATGCCTACTCCATCAGCCCTCCCGGTCGGGACGGCACCTGCATGAAATGGACTTCCGACAATGCGACGCTCGGCAAGCTGAGCGGCACCTTCAGCGTCGTCGGAAGCAGCATTCTGTGCGTCTATACCTGCACTGCGTCCGGCTATCACGGCGCTGAGCACATGGGACAGGTCGATGCCAACCGCTACAACGCCGCAGGGATACTGCTGCTCAACGAGCGTCGCCTGTCATCCTGGCAAGTTGTGTTGACTCG
>JAXDQF010000389.1:0-9199 GCA_034668025.1 Gammaproteobacteria bacterium
CGGCGGTGGGCGTCCAAAGTTGTTCGCCCGGTTTTGTCACGGCATACTCTCCGAACCAATGCCCAGACAGAAAACCGCCACTTCCGCAGCCCGGGCCGCCGAGCGAAGCCGCACCAGCGACATTGCCGATGCGCCCATCATGCGCCGCATCAAGGAGATGATCCTGTCCGGCGAGTTGGCGCCGGGCGAGCGCGTCACCGAGCAGGGACTGGCTGAGCAACTGGGAATCTCCCGTACTCCGATCAGACACATCCTGCCCAACCTGGCTACCCAGGGACTCCTCGAGCCCGTGGGAAAGCGGGGCTTTGCAGTCAGGTCCTTCAGCGAAGCGGAATGTTGGGAGGCGTTGGAGCTGCGCGCGCTGCTCGAAGGGCAGGCCGCGCGCTTACTGGCCCAGAAAGGGGCCGGTCCGGACGTGTTGGCCGCGCTGCACGAATGCCTGCAAAGCGGCGACCGCCTGTTCGCCAAGCGCCAGTTGGATGCGGGGGATGAGCAGCTATACGCCGTCATGAACGAGAAGTTTCATCGGATCGTGGTGGATTCCTGCGGCTCGCCGATGTTGAAACTGTTCGTGGACCGGCTGAACCAGGTGCCGTTTGTCGCGCCCTCCGTGTTGGTGTTCGATCAAGTTGGAATCTCACGCGCGTTCGACATGTTGTTTCGCGCGCATGGCTGCCACCACGCCATCGTCGAAGCGATCCGCGACCGCGATGCGTCGCGCGCCGAGGCGCTGTTCCGCGAGCATGCCCACCAGCAGCGCTTCAGTATGTTCTCCCGGCGAGCCGAATCGCGCCACGCCTGAGAGCCTGCACAACCGTCCCCGCGCGGCCCTCTTGCGGCCCGAAATCCTGAAAATGGATCCAAAATAAGCCATATAGGGGGCAAAGCTGACTCATTGACGTGCAATCAGGATCCAAGATATCTTGGTGTGCGTCAAGCGGGCCAGTCATTGTGGGGATCTGCGCATGCAGCCGGTGGATTCGCTGGAGAGCCTCATCCGTTCGAGCGGCGACCTGGTGGGTCTGCTGCGCAATCAGCAGACCGGACCCAATACGTACCCGGGCGTGCCCGCGGAATACACCAACTGGCGCGATGAGCAGCGTGCATGGCAGGAGACCTGCGTGCTGTTCAATCAGTCCTACCACATGGCCGATCTGGCGGTGGAGGGTCCCGATGCGCTGAAGCTTCTTTCATACCTCGGAGTCAACAGCTTCGCAGGTTTCGAAGTCGGGAAGGCAAAGCAGTTCGTGCCGTGCACCTGCGATGGCTATGTCATCGGCGATGGCATTCTGTTCTACCTCGGTAAGGACTCGTTCAATCTCGTCGGCCGGGCGCCGGCACTCAACTGGGTTGGATTCCATGCGGAAACGGGTGGTTATGACGTCGAGGTGACACTCGACGAGCGTACGGCACGCCGCTCGGACGGCCGCCGCAAGTCCTACCGATTCCAGATCCAGGGGCCGAATGCCCTGCGGGTGATTGAGGCGGCTACCGGTGCGCCGGCGCCGCCGTTGAAGTTTTTCAACATGACGACGCTCGCGATTGCCGGGAAGACTGTCCGAGCTCTACGCCACGGGATGGTGGGGCAGCCCGGCTTCGAGCTCTTCGGTCCGTGGGATGAGGGCGAGGCTGTGCGCCTTGCGCTGATCGAGGCGGGCCGCGAATTTGGACTGCGCCTGGTGGGCGGTCGCGCGTATTCGTCCAATACACTCGAGTCAGGGTGGATACCCTCACCGCTGCCTGCAATCTACACGGGTGCTGAGTTGAAGAGGTATCGCGAGTGGTTGCCGGCGAGCGGGTACGAAGGGACTTGTTCGATTGGCGGTAGCTTCGTTGCTGCAGACATTGACGCTTACTACCTGACACCGTGGGAGCTGGGATACGGGGGCTTCGTGAAGTTCGATCACGAATTCATCGGACGCGATGCGCTGGAGCGGAATGCGAAACAACCCCACCGGCAGAAAGTGACCTTGGCGCTGGATGTGCAGGACACCCTCCGCGTAATGAGCTCGATGTTCCAACAGGACAGTCGTGCAAAGGCGATTGAGTTTCCATCCGCCGTCTACTCGATGCATCCGTACGATCGGGTGCTGGTTGATGGGGCGTTGGCTGGCCTGTCCACCTGGATTGGCTACAGTGCGAACGAAGGCAGGATGTTGACCCTGGCGATGCTGGATTCCGAGCACGCCCGACCGGGTACTGCAGTGCAGCTCGTCTGGGGAGAAGAAGGCGGGGGCACTCGCAAGCCAACCGTGGAACGGCACGTGCAAACCGAGATTCGCGCCACAGTGAGCCCGGTGCCCTACTCCGAAGTGGCCCGCGATTCCTATGCGCAAGGGTGGCGCACCAAAAGCTCATGACCCCCGGATTTCCGCTGCCCAGTTCTTTGCAGGTGGTGCCGGGAACCGAGCGGGCGCAGGCGGCATACTCCTATCTAACCCAATTCACCGCAGCGGACGACAGTCGGTTCTGGTTCTACAACTCAATGCATTTCCCCGAGCCCATGTCTGCCTTCGACATGGTGACTGCGGAGGCTGCTTATTGTGCTCTGGGTGCGGCGAACACCCGCGTTCACAGCTTGCCTACGACACTGGGAATCGACCATCGCATCATCAATGGTCGAGTGTACATTGGCGGTAACGCTGTTACCGATCCCGCTGAAATCGCCCGCCGTACTGAGGAGTTCCAGAAACGGGCTTTCTACTATTACGCCAACTGGGAAAAACTCCACGCGCAGTGGCATGAGAAGATGATGCGCCTCATTGGGGAGGCGCAGGCGTTCCCGAAGTTGGAGCTGCCCGATTTTGAGCCGCTCGACCACGTGCATGCCGGGCGTGGCGTCGCCTCGAATCACTATCTGCTCGACATCTACCAGAAGACCCTCGAGGGGTACTTCCGGATGTGGCACCACCATTTTGAGTTCCTGCTGCTCGGCTATGGTGCCTATCTCACGTTCTTCGCTTTCTGCAAGAAAGCCTTCCCGGAGATCACAGACCAGACCATTGCGCGCATGGTCGCCGGCATCGAGGCGGAAATCTTTCGTCCAGACGATGAATTGCGGCGTCTGGCGCGTCGAGCGGTTGATCTCGGTGTGGATGGAGAGTTTCGACCGCTGGTGTCTTCCGATGAGATCATCGGAACGCTCAAACAGTCAGGTGCGGCGGGTCAGGCGTGGCTGGAGGAGCTCGAAGCCTCGCGACATCCATGGTTCAACATCAACGTCGGCGATGGCTTCTATCACTATCACCGGGCGTGGAATGACGATCTGTCCATGCCTTTCGCGTGCCTGCCCGAATATATCAAACGCGTGAAGTCCGGAGAGTCGCTGGAGCGGCCGATCGACAAGCTGCAGGCCGAGCGCAAGGAGCTCATCGAAGGCTACCGGGATCTTCTCAACACAGATGAGGATCGCGTCGCGTATGACCAGATGATCACCCTGGCGCATCGGGTATTTCCGTATGTCGAGGGCCACAAGTTCTACTGCGAGCACTGGTACACGAACCTGTTCTTCAACAAGATTCGCGAGTTCGGTGCATTGCTCGCGGCACACGGTTTTTTCCCGGACACCGAAGCGGTGTTTCAGCTGACGCACTACGAGCTCGAGATGGCCATCATTGACCTCATGACGTCATGGGCCAATGGCTCTGCGCCTCGCGGGCCGGCTCATTGGCCCGGCATCGTGGCTGAGCGGCGCGCAGCGTTGCAGGAGTGGGCGAAGCACGTTCCACCGCCCGCGCTCGGACCGGTGCCTGACATCATCGATGATCCGGCTATCGTGATGCTTTGGGGTATCACCCGCGAGAATCTGAATACCTGGCTCACGGCTGATGGCGAAGCCGACGGAAAGGAGGTCCGCGGGTTTGCCGCCTCGCGCGGCGTGGTCGAGGGAACTGCCCGCATCGTGAAGTCGGTCAAAGAGATCTCGCGCCTGCAACCGGGCGACATTCTCGTTTGTCAAATCACCAATCCAACCTGGGCACCCATTTTCCATACGATCGCTGCGGCCGTATCTGACATTGGTGGCTCGATGAGCCACGCGGCGATTGTTGCGCGTGAGTATGGTTTACCGGCGGTGGTTGGAACGGGTAACGCCACATCGAGAATCAAGGATGGCCAGCGAATCCGTGTCGACGGGGGGCGTGGCGTTGTGACTATTCTCGAATAGGCGGGTTGCGATGGGGGTCATTGCGTGGTTCGACGAGATCGGGTTGGCGGACCGGCCTCGTGTCGGCGGCAAGGGCGGCAGTCTCGGCGAGCTGCTGCATGCCGGCATTGCGGTACCTCCCGGGTTCGTGGTCGCGACGGACGCGTTCGATCGATTTATCCGGGCGTTGGAGCGTGAGGCGCCCATGCGTTCGCGCATTGAGGCTCTGAGTGGCGATAACCTTTCAGAAGCCGCAGCGTGTTGTGCCGACATCCGCGCCCGCATTGAAGCCACAGAGCTGCCATGCGATCTTCTCGAGGAGCTCTCATGGGCCCACTCGGTGCTGTGTGCTGCGGATGGGTGTCCCCCGGTTGCTGTGCGCTCATCGGCGACGACAGAGGATGCGGCGGATGCCAGTTTCGCGGGGCTTCAGGATACGTACCTGTGGGTGACCGACCTGAGTCAAACAGTGCAAAAGCTCCGAAGCTGTTGGGCGAGTTTGTATTCAGTGGAGTCCGTTACCTACCGCCGCAAGCGTGGCTTGCCGGAAGAGGGCGTCGCGATGGCGGTTGTCGTGCAGAAGATGGTGGATGCACGGACAGCTGGGGTGATGTTTACTCGGAGTCCGATCACGGGTGATCGTTCTGTGGTGACCGTTGAGGGCGCTTGGGGCCTCGGCTCTGCGGTCGTGGGTGGCGAAGTGACTCCTGACCGCTGGGTGTTGGGCAAGATCACCGGTGATATCTCCGTTCGCGAGATCTCGGATAAGTTGATCCAACACGTACCGGTTCCGGGCGGTGGGACGACGAGTGTTTCTGTTGCCGAAGATCTGCGACATGCTCCGTGCGTGAGTGATGAAGAGCTCGAGGCGCTCAGGGCGATCGCTCGGAAGGTCGAACGTCATTACGGCCGTCCGCAGGACATCGAGTGGGCAGTGGAACGTGGGACCAATCAGATACTGCTGCTTCAGAGTCGGCCCGAGACGGTTTGGTCGGCGAAGGAGGCGGCACCGGTGGCCCGCCCGGCTGCGGATCCGCTGTTGCACGTCATGTCCATTTTTGGAGGTCGAAAGTGAGCCTGACGGCGGCAGAGGTGGCCGAGATCATGCGGCTCGTGGAGGAGTCGAGTTTTGATGAGCTGACTTTGGAGATGGAGGGGGTGAAGATTTGTTTGAGGCGGGGGGCGGTGGGGGAGACGGCGGTGCCGGCTTCAGCGCCCAGTGGCTCGCCGGCGCCGGGCATCAGGGACTCACCGACGTCGGGCACCGCGGTTCCGTCGGCGTTGGGCACCGGAGACCCGCCGCGCACCCGGGGCACGGCTGCCGTGGCCGCCGACCCCACCGTTCACGATGTTGCCTCGCCACTTTTGGGGACGTTCTACCGCGCACCCAAGCCGGGCGCACCGCCGTTTGTGGAGGTGGGGACGCAGGTGGAGGAGGGAACCGTTGTGGCCATCATCGAGGTTATGAAACTGATGAATACCGTGCGCGCCGGCGTTCGCGGCACCGTGACCGCAATATTGGTGGCCGATGGAGCGCTCGCCGAATACGGCGAGACACTCTTGCGCGTGCTCAAAGCAGGTTAGTGAGTTGGCCCTGCGGCGCATTTTGATTGCCAATCGTGGAGAAATCGCGGTACGGATCATTCGTACGTGCCGGAAACTCAACATCGAAACCGTTCTCGCCGCCTCCACAGCCGACCTGGATAGTGTGCCTGCCCGGCTGGCGAACCGAACGGTCTGCATCGGGCCCGCTCGGCCGAGCGAAAGCTATCTCAAAGTCGACACGATTGTGCACGCCGCGATCGCCACGCAGTCGGACGCTATCCATCCTGGTTACGGTTTCCTGTCGGAGCGCGCGGCGCTTGCGAGCCTTTGCGAGGCGAAAGGTGTCGTTTTCATTGGGCCAACCGCTGCGCAGATTGAAGCTGTCGGCGACAAGTTGCGGGCCCGCTCGGAAGCGGAAGCCGCCGGCGTGCCGGTCGTGCCGGGGTGTCCAGTGTCCACGGTTGATGAGGCCGTGACGGCGGCACGGGGCATCGGTGTGCCGCTCCTGGTGAAGGCAGTTGGTGGCGGCGGTGGGCGGGGGTTGAAGCGCGTGGATCGAATCGAGGATCTTCCGGCCACAATGGAACTGGCCGCCGCCGAGGCTGGCGCAGCATTTGGAGATGCACGCCTGTATCTGGAACGCTTCATCGCGAGCGGTCGCCACGTCGAGGTGCAGATTCTGGGCGACGCAAAAGGGCGCGTCATCCATTTGGGCGAGCGAGACTGTTCCGTCCAACGCCGTTATCAGAAGCTCGTGGAGGAAACTCCGGCTGTCGGCCTTTCGAAACCACTTCGCGAGGCACTCCATTCCGCGGCTGTCCGATTCGCAGAGCGTCTGTTATATCGCGGTGCCGGCACCGTAGAGTTCCTCGTTGACCGCGAGCGAGAGACTTTCCACTTCCTCGAAATGAACGCACGCATTCAGGTCGAGCATCCGGTGACCGAAGCCGTCACGGGAGTGGATTTGATTGCCGAGCAGATCGCCATTGCGGCGGGTTCCGGCCTCCGGTTGGCGCAGTCCGACATCCACGTGCGCGGCTGTGCTATCGAATGCCGTGTGAATGCCGAAGATCCCGCCAACGATTTTCGGCCCAGCCCGGGGCGTGTGAGCGAGGTGACTTGGCCGGGCGGCGAGGGCATTCGCGTGGATACCTACATTGCATCCGGCTCCCATGTTCCCCCCTTCTATGACTCGCTGATGGCCAAAATAATTGCCCACGGACCTGATCGGGCCTCCGCCCTGACACGGGTGCAACAGGCCATCGCGGCAACGCGATTGGCCGGGGTGCGCACCAACTTGCGCTTCCACGAAATTGCACTGGCTGACCCCGAATTTCAGGCTGGGGGATTCGATACAGGTTTCGTGCCGCGACTGCTCGAGCGCAACCCGTTCACGTTGGCGAGGGCGCGCAATGGCTGACGTACGGATAGTTGAAACTTCGCTTCGCGACGGCAACCAATGTCTGTGGGCGGCGCTCGGTGTAGACACCGCTCGGACTCTCACGATTGCCCCGGTTATGGACCGGGTTGGGTTCGAGGCCATCGACTTCACAACCTCCACGCATATGGGCGTGGCGGTCCGCTACAAGAAGGAAGACCCGTGGGAGCGGATCCGACTGATGGCGGCGGCCATGCTCAACACACCGCTGCAATTCATGTCGACTGGATTTCGATTCATCTCGTGGGAGACGGCGCATCCTGATCTCATGGCGCTTGCCTTTCGCGTCCTGGCGCGAAATGGCATACGCCGTTTCTGTCTGGCCGACCCGATGAATGACGCCGATTCGAACATCGCCTGCGCGCGGATGGTGAAGCAAGCCGGCGGCGAGTGGGTGATTGCGGCACTCGTCTTCACGTTGAGCCCCATTCACGACGACGAACATTACGTGACAGCCGCACGAAAGCTTGCAGCATGTCCTGACATCGACGCCCTCTACATAAAAGACCCTGGAGGCCTGCTGTCACCCAATCGTGCGAGAACGCTGATTCCCGCAATCAGGGCTGTGATCGGCACGAAGGCGTTGGAGCTGCATTCTCACTGTACGATCGGTCTTGCTGAACACCTCTACATGGATGCGCCTGGGTATGGCGCGACTGTTCTGCAGTGCGCTTCGGGTGCAGCGGCCGATGGAACTTCGAATCCATTGGCGGTGCGGGTTGTTGCGAATCTGCGTGCGCTCGGCCATACGGTGAGTGTTGACGATGAGGCGTTAAAAGAAGTGGACAGTTACTTCACGCGGCTCGCCGAGGCCGAAGGGTTGCCAATGGGGCGCCCGCAGGCTTTCGATGCGGCGTACCTGCAGCACCAATTGCCGGGCGGCATGGTTGGAACCATGCGCCGTCATCTCGCCGAGAGCCGCCTGTCACACATGGAAGGTGCGGTAATCGAGGAGCTGGGTCGCGTACGCGAAGAACTGGGATGGCCGATCGTCATGACCCCGTTTGCACAGATCGTGTTGACGCAGGCGGTAATGAACGTCACGACGCGCGAGCGCTATGAAGTAATCCCGGACGAAGCGATCAGGTACGCGATCGGTCGCTTCGGCAAACCCAACGTACCGATTGATCCAAACGTGATGGACCGCATCAACTCGCTGCCCCGCACTGAGGAACTGCGCGCCGAACCTCCCCGTGCGTCTCTCGCAGAACTGCGTCGGCAATTAGGGGAGCACCTGAGCGATGAAGAGTTTCTGCTGCGTGCCACGATGCCCGCCGGTCAAGTGGATGCGATGCGGGCAGCGGGCCCGGCGGCGCGGCACTACAACCCAACGATGCGGCCCGTGATGAGCCTCCTACGACAGCTCACCGCGCGCCGGGATCTTGTTAGCGTTTCGGTGCGGAAGGCGGGGTTCAGGCTGGATCTGCAGCGGCATGCGCGGGGGCCGTTGTCGGGGTGAGTACAGTGATTGCTCATGAGCCGTCGCCCGAAGCGCCGCCCTTCGAGGAGTTGCCCCCGATCGGGGGATTCATGTTCGATCTGGATGGGACGCTGTTGCTCAGCGATCGAACCCTCGGCGGCTACGAGGTGCTGCCCGGCGCCATTGAAGTGCTCACGGCTCTCGAGGAGCGCTCAATCCCATTCATTGTGCTCACAAACGGCAGCGCATATCCGCCTGCCGAGCAAGCGGCCCGCTTGAGAGGTCTGGGTCTGCCGGTCGCAGACGACCGGATGTTCACGCCGTCCAGCGTGGCGGCGGAGCTCATGTCCCGGAACGGTGTCAACCGAGCACTCGTGCTCGGGGGTCGAGGTGTCGGGCATGCGCTTGCGGAAGCCGGAATCGAGATTGCATTTACCGGCGAGCCCGGTGCGAAGGACGCCGATGCCGTCTTTGTCGGCTGGCATCCGGAATGCAACATGAGAGACATTGAAGCGGCATGCCAGGCAATCTGGGCCGGTGCGAAATTGTACGTGGCCTCTGACGTGCCTTTTTTCGCGACGCGACAGGGAAAGACGATGGGGTATTCCTACGCGATCGTGGGGGCCATTCGGCGAATGACCAAGGCCGCCAC
>JAXDQF010000390.1:0-16488 GCA_034668025.1 Gammaproteobacteria bacterium
TCAGCTGGAACCACCAGCATTTCACGCGGGCCGGTGGCGCCCTCTACTTCGAAAACATCGTCAAGCGTCGTTTCGGCATCGGTGAGCCTGATCCAGCCGTCGTCGACGAGGAGTTGAATCGGTTTCGCCGCTACGCCGCCATACTCAACAAACATCTGCAGGATCGCCGTTGGGTAGTGGGTGACAGTCTCACGGTCGCCGACCTGTCGGTGGCGATGACGCTGCCCTACGCCGAACAAGCTAATTTGCCGATAGATGAATTCCCCCGTGTGCGTGCGTGGCACGACCGCCTGAATGAGATCGAGAGTTGGAGGGACCCTTTCCCGCGCAGATGAGCTTGCCGTCTCAGCCGGGCTCGCCATTGGATCACTGGGTCGATCCGCGCGCGATCTCGATATCACGCGCGACTTCGTCACGTATCCGGGCCCAGTGAAACAGATTGTTGGGATTGGCATCCCGCGAGTTACCGTTGTACGCCGTCAAAGGCATGTCCCGGTAGAGGGGTCGGGTGATCTTGATGACCTCGTCCCAATATCCCAAAGCCCGCTGCAGGTGTTCAACGGCCACCCGCTCATTCTCCTCGCCACCATGCACTCGATAGGTTTGGAGGGCCACAGCTCCGCGCAGCTTCTGCGCGAGATGCAGGCCGAGGTTCGCCCAGGTTTTGATATCGGCTACCTCGTACATCAAAGAGGCATTACCTGTGGTATCGATATCTGCCACCAACCGAAGCGCTTCCTGGTTGTCGCGCTCGAGGCTCTCGATCAGCATGGGCGGAGTAATCCGACCGGGTCCGAAGGACCCACCGATATAGTCGCGCACCGATACATAGGCAGGATCCATCGTTGGACGACTGATGAGCTCGTTGACCGGAATGTAGTGTGTCTCCTCGCCCTGCAGTGCCAGAAAGCCCTCGCTGTACAAGGTGAAATCCCACGTTGAGTCATAGAGCGATGCAAGACGAAGTTGTGTGGCAGACGCCAGGGAATAAGCCTGCAAAAGATTCGCCGCCTTGGGACCGTACCGCCGCGTAAAATCTGCCTGAAAGACGGCATCCGGTGTCGCAGGATCGTAAAGAAGCCGTCCCCACAGCTCATAGAACAGCCATTGCCGCTGGAATGCCCACTTCCAATCAACGGGTTCCTGCACGGCAGTGAAGTAATCCAATGCAGGGATATAACTCTCCGAGCCGATGAAATAACCGCCCACATAGTCCTGGCCGCCATTGAGCGCGATGTGCTCGCGGATGAACCCGGGGACACCCCACCGCAAGGCGAAGAAATCCTCGTTGCGCATCATCCACACGATCTTGTATTTGTTGGGTTTCGGCTGGAAATAGGTGTCCCCCAGCGGACCCCCATGGACCTTCACCAGCTTCGGCGTTGAATGGCCATGCGACCAGTTGAACTTGACCTCAACCCAGATGGGCCCCGCAAATCGATCTCCCAGCCGCTCGATGGCCGCTCGCGTCAACTGCTCCACGTCCTTGCTGGCACCGGGCTCGGATGACAGGCCCGATGAAAACGGAACGCGGTGAATCAGCTTTACAGGACGCTTGGCATCGAGCATCCCGGCAATCAGGACATCGTCTACCCACTGCTGTCGCTGCAGGGGAGTCATGCCACCCATGCCCTCGCCGTGCGACACGCCGATGCCGTCGAGGTCCGGATACTCCTGAAGAGTTTGCTTGACGCTTTCCCGCAGATACCGCCTGACCACCTCGGAGGTATCACCGCTCCCATAGTAATGAGGGTAGTAGTTTTCCTTCGCGACTCCATGCGCTTCGGCAAGCTGCCGGCTCACAAAGATGCTCCAGAAGACGATGTACGTATCGAGCCCACGCTCCTTCGCCATGCGAAAGATCTCGTGATACAGATGTTGCCACTGCTCGAGCTCAGTGTCGGACCACGGGCTCGCCTCTGGAAAGCCGCGGGTTCGGACCATGTAGGTAAAAGGATCGAGGTTCCACAGAGTGATGGCGTTGAAGCGGTTCTCAACCATCATGTCCAGGAAGGCTTCCCAATACTTCAGGTCGCGAACGGTATCGAAATGCTGACTGAGGGCGGAACTGGGCCGATAGGTACTCCAGGGAAGGTTGTACTTGATCGCGCGGAACGGGAGCTTCGGCTTCTCATGAGAAGCCTCGATGTCCTGGAG
Organism: Gammaproteobacteria bacterium; assembly: GCA_034668025.1. Classification (GTDB taxonomy): domain Bacteria; phylum Pseudomonadota; class Gammaproteobacteria; order Steroidobacterales; family Steroidobacteraceae; genus 13-2-20CM-66-19. The sequence continues at coordinate 2,158 of JAXDQF010000390.1, forward strand.
GCGAGTCCCGTTTCGCAACATCTCGGCCAGCGCCAGCGCGCCATAAATCATTCCGCGGTTATCACCGCCGACGATCGAGACGACCCGCCCTCTTGGAGTGATCGAAAACTCTTCGGGCAACAGGCGCGGGCTCGTCGACAAACGAATCTGACGCCCCTGGCCGGTGCGCTTGGACCCGACACTGAAGCCGCGCTGCTCCAGTGCAGCACTGACCCTGCGGGTGGCGTACTCCGCCTGGGGAGTGGCGGCCTGTCGGTAAACGACATCGACCTCCTCGGCCCACGCCGTAGTCACCATCGAACACCAAAGCGATACCAGCCACACCGCTACAGGCTTCATTTTCACCTTACCCCCTATGGCGCCCCACGCTCAGTTGCAAGGTCAGCGCACGTGGTAGCGCTACCTTACGCGAAAACTTCCGCACGCGCACCCAGCATTGGTATTGCTCGGAGCGTTTGCAGTTATCGCGAGTCCCACAGCATCAAACACGCGAGATTGACCCCGCCTGCCGCTGATCCACGACAAATAAAAGGTACTGTACGAGCGGGTGTCTGGTACCAGATACGTATTGAGGTTGAGTCAACTCGCCGTCATTCTTGCCTGAAGGAATGAAGGGAGTACCGCGATGATGAAGAACCTCAGCGAAGTCGGCTCTCGCAAGGTGCGAAGTCCGTTCGCAGCGTTTGTTTTCCTCCTGTTCGCAGTGTTGGTGCCGATCGGCGGTGCGGTTGCGGCGGAATTCACGGTAGTGAACAAGTGCAGCTACACAGTGTTTCCCGGCATCTTCCCGGCTACCTATCAGAACGGCGGCTGGCAAATGGCTCCCGGCACATCCGTCAACTTTACACTCAACTCGGGTTGGATCGGTCGCATCTGGGGCCGGACCAATTGCAACAGTGCCAGTCCCGCGGTCTGTTCCACTGGCTCCTGCGGCGGTACTGGACTGCAGTGCGCGGGCACAACCGGCGTTGCAGGAACCTCGCTCGCTGAATTCAATCTGAACGCGAACGGGACCGACTGGTACGACGTGAGCTACGTCGATGGGTTCGACAATCCGATCGGCATCTCGGTGTCCAATGGCAGTTGCAACTCCCCGAATGCCTGCACGACTGCGCCGTTGACGAATTGTCCAGCGAACCTGCGACATGGAAATGAATGTCTCAGCCCCTGCACAGTGGACAACACCGATCAGTTTTGCTGCCGCGGCGCCTTTGGCACGCAGGCCACCTGCGTAGTGGCGAACTGGCCGACGCTGGAAGCGTCATATGTCACTGACATTCATAACTCCTGCCCCGGCGAATACGCTTATGCCTACGATGACGCCACTGGTCTGCATACTTGTCCGACGGGATCGAACTACACGGTTACCTTCTGCCCGGACGGCGCCGCTCAGCCCCCTCCTCCTTCCAACCTGAACGGCAAGCACGCGATTATCCCGCAGAGTGTCACGGGTTCACGTCTGGACGACTATTCGGCCAGCACAGCGACGGGCAACACAATCGACATTTGGGGCGCGAACGGAACTGGCGCACAGAGCTGGGTGCTGTCCAACGCCGGCGTCGTCCCCGCTGGCTCATACAACATCGCGGTTTCCTTCGGCGCCTATTGCGTGACAGCTTCCGCACCATCCAGCGGCTCACCGGTGAATCTGCAGCCGTGCAACGGTTCGGCGGGACAGGCATGGAGCGCCGTCCCGTCGGGAAGCGGGTACGCACTGCATCCGGCCAGCAATCCGAGCCTTTGCATGGATGTGTTTGCCAACGGCAACGCAAACGGAACACCCGTTATCGTATGGACATGCAACGGCGGCGCCAACGAGCAGTGGGCCATCAACTAGATGGCTCGCCAGCGATACATGTTGCTTGGAGCGTTGGCGGTCTGCCTGCTGAGCACAGCCGCCACCGCTCAACCATCGGCAGCTGCCCGAGCCCGGGATCTCGCCAACCTGAAGGATGATGTGCAGCAGCTGAAGACGCAGCAGCAACAGATCCTGGCTTCACTGGATGAGCTCAAGAAGCTGCTGCGGGCTCGCAACGAGCCGCCGTCGGTCAAGGTGCCTGACACGATGAGTGTTGCGGGTGAGCCCTTCAGGGGTGAGGCGGGTGCTTCCTTGGCGATCATTGAGTACGCCGACTTTGAGTGCCCGTTCTGCAGGCGCTTTGAGCACGACACGTTTCCGCAGATACGGGATGCCTACATCGGGACCGGTAAGGTGAAGTACTTCTACCGGGACCTGCCGCTGCCCTTCCACCAGCACTCGATGCCGGCGGCGCGTGCGGCGCGGTGCGCGGCGGAACAGGGCAAGCTGTGGGAGATGCACGATAGTTTGTTTTCGGATCCCGCTTCGTTGAATACCGATGATATCGATGCGCGCGCCGCGAAGCTCGGAATCGACACGACGAAGTTGGATGCGTGCATGGCGAGCGAACGTTTTGCCGACGTCATTCAACGGAGCATGAATGAGGCATCGGGGATGCAAATCAGCGGCACGCCGACCTTCGTGATCGGCACTTTGGGGCCCAATGGCGAGCTCGTGAATGTAAAGAAGACCGTTGTGGGTGCTTTTCCATTTGAAGCATTCAAGGCTGTGATCGACCCGCTGCTGGCCGCTCCGCAGACACCGCTCGCCAGCGCAAACCAGAGAGCGCCCCTGGCCGGCTCACCGAATTAACCGGGGCGGTGGCCCGGCCGCGGCAGCCACCCGCCACGACCTCAAAATATCGCGGGTGTCCCCACCCACAACATCCGCAACATCCGCTTGCCGACGTTGGACATCTCAAACGAGTGTCGCTGATCGAAGTGCGCCGTATCTCCCGGCCCTAAAATGAACGTCTCTTTCCCCATCGTCATTTTGAGCTCGCCCTCGAGGATGTAGTAGAACCCCTCGCCTTCGCGAGCGGTGGCGGGCGCTTTGCTGCCTGCGGGGATCGACAACAGGAGGGCTTCCATCTGGCGTTCGGGATGGCCGCCGCTCAGGCGGACGTAGCGGACCGGGGAGCCGGTGTCGATCAGCTCTGGCGTCTTGGCGCGGCGGACGACCTGGCTGGAGGGCGGCGGGTTGATGAAGTAATGGATGTCGACCTGGAGCGCCTGCGCGATGGCGATCAGCGAGGTGATCGACGGGGTGGTCTGGCTTCGTTCGACCTGAGAGAGAAACGGCGCAGACAGGCCCGACTTGTCCGCCAGCTCCTGCAAGGTCAGGCCGAGGCGCCGGCGACGCGCGCGCACGGCCGAGGCAATCGGCAGGTGGTCCGGGGAGGCAGTGCGCTTTGCTTTGGCCATTGAGGCTACGGGGTGCCTTAATTAGACGATGTGTGGTCGGCGCTGATTCGCCAACCCCGAGACGTCTTGCGCACTATCAAAGAGCACACGCCAGTGTGTTCCTGCAGGGAATATGAGCCAATCACCAGTGCGTGATCGGCACCCAGAACGGTTACGCGTATCACCTTGATTCCCAGCTCTCCCATGCTCTGATCGCGGCCGGTGCCGAAGCGCTCAGCATACATGGCGCGAATCTCGGCGTATCCCGCGACGATCCCGGTTGTCGACAGATAGATCGTATCCGGGGAGTTCTCGTAGCACTCCATGAATGCATCGAGGTCGCCGGCTGACCACGCAACGGCGCTCCGATTCAACAGGTCCTCAATCTCGCGGTGCACCGAGCCACTCGCGTCGTCCCTTCGCGTGGTCAACAGATCGCCCCCTTCGCAGCCGTAAAAAACGCAGAGTGGCGGGCGGGCGGCCGCCTGTCAACTTTTGTTGCTATGTCAAAATTATTTGACTAAGCCTCAGGGCGGTGACACTCTCGGGGGACGCTGAGGCGTACTCAACAGTTTGTCGGAGAAATACAACATGCGGTCGGTCGGAGTCGGCTCTCTTCGCGGTCTGGCGGCCGCTGTCTTTGGCACGGTGGTCACAACGACGGGGCTGGCGGCGGAATCGCCATCCGATAGTGGAGCACCGGGAGTTCAAGAGGTTGTCGTAACCGCTCAGCGCCGCAGCGAGAATCTCCAAACAGTGCCGTTGAGCGTAACGGCCCTCGACAACTCGAGCATCGAGCGGATGGGCATCACCACATTGAAGGACCTGGCGCGTGAAGTGCCCGGCCTCACGGTGGTTTCGTCCGGCCCCGGTCAGAACATTCTGATCATGAGGGGCATCTCCTCAACCGCCGGCACTACGGCAACGGTCGGCTATTACCTCGACGACACGCCGATACAGGCATCCAGCAATGCTGCTTTGCTGTCTGCTCGCGGTGTTGTTGATCCCGCCCTCTTCGACCTGGCGAGGGTGGAAGTATTGCGCGGCCCCCAAGGCACCCTCTACGGGTCGAGCTCCATGGGCGGCACAGTCAAATACGTAACGACGCAACCGGATGCAACGCGCTTCAGCGCGACTGTCGGTTCCCAAGTCTCCTACACCGATGGCGGTGGCCCGAATGTGGAGACCACCGGCACGCTGAACATGCCCATCACCGACGCGGTGGCAGCAAGGGTCTCCGCTTTCTATCGCCACAACGATGGTTTCATCGACCGCTACAGCATCAACCCCAATAACTACCTCGGTGTAAATGCGGCTGCCGGCCCTGCGCGCAACGTCAACGCGGAAAACACATCCGGCGTACGCGCGGTAGTGAAGATCGATGCGACGTCGAATCTGTCCATCACCCCTTCTGTGATCTTCCAGGAACAGCGACTGGGCGGGCCGTTCAATTTCGATTCGCCCCAGGGCAGCTTCGACAACCTGATTCAGGCGCGGGATACGGCTGAGGGGACTTCGCAGAAGACGTGGATTGGCAATATCACGGTGCGCGAGACTTTGCCTGACTTTGAGCTGATGTCGTCGACGTCGTACTACGACCGCGACATCATGATCAATGAGGACGCCTCCAACGTCCTGTACTTCTTCTTCTCCCCCACCCCACAGAACTTCGTGTATCCGGTTTCGATGCACGGTGAGTATCGGAACAAGGAGTGGACTGAAGAAGGCCGCTTCACCTCAACCTTCCAGGGGCCGTTCCAGGTCACCGGGGGATTGTTTTATCACTACGTAGAAGCGCCTCTGGCATCCTCCATCCCGGATACGCCGGGTTACCAGGCCGCATTCGGCGACCCCTTCGGCGGTGAGACCATCTACGGCGGGACGCGAAATGCGAGCCTGCGCGAGTACGCAGTCTATGGTGAAGCCTCCTATGATATCCCCGACATCATGAAGATCACCGCGGGCGTTCGCGGCTTCAGGGTCGATCAAACCTTCCTGCAGACAGGCGAAGGCATTCTGAACGGCGGCTCGACCATCAACGGCAGCACTTCGCGGGACACAGGAGCCAATCCGAAGGTGACTCTATCCCATTCATTCACCCCGGATGACATGGTCTACGTGACTGCCTCGAAAGGCTATCGACCCGGTGGTCCGAACAATCCGGCACCGGCGTCTGTATGCGGTCCCGATGTTGAAAAGCTGGGTCTCAGTCAGAGCCAGCTGACCAAGTACGATTCCGACCACCTGTGGAACTACGAGATCGGTGGCAAGTCCCGCTGGCTCGACCGCCGGCTGACCGTCAACGGCGCGGTCTACTACATCGACTGGAGCAAAGTTCAACAGCAGATCGTCCTGGGATGCGGATTCAACATCACCGCAAACTTCGGCAAGGCGAGCAGCAAGGGCGGTGAGCTCGAGGTGTCGTACGTTCCTGTTGATGGGCTGACCTTCACGGCCTCGGGTAGTTACACCGACGCGACCCTCGGCAACGCGATCCCCGGTTCGGACGCACAAAAAGGCGATCGTCTCACCGATGTCCCGCGTTGGACTGCGGCGATCTCGGGTGAATACGAGCGTACGCTGACCGGCAACACCTCCGGCTTTGCGCGGATCGATTTCACCGATCGCGATGGCGCTAACGCCCTTTATGACCGGACGAGCCCGTTCTACCACTACGATGGCTTCGGGCTCCTGAACCTGCGGATCGGACTCGAGACGAAAGAGGCCTGGAAAGCGTCTTTGTACCTGGACAACGCCTTCAACAAGATCGGGGAGACGGCGCTGCCGGTGGCGATCGCTGCGGATCTGCCGACCACGCGGCGTATTGCTGTGAACACGCCTCGTACGGTCGGAGTGTCCTTGCAGTACCAGTTCTGACCGGAGTCTGATGTCGTGCGAAGTGGCGGATAACCCGCTTTCCACAGCCACCCGGCGGGTCATCCGGCCTGCCGGCTTCTTTGCCCTGAGCTTCGGCAGCATGGTGGGCTCGGGCTGGATCATCCTGCTCGGCGACTGGCTGAAGCGTGCCGCGCCCGGTGGAGCTCTGCTGGCACTGCTCGCAGGGGGAACCCTGATGGCCCTCGTGGGTTGCTGCTACGCGGAGCTGGCAGCCCGCCTGCCACGCGCGGGTGGCGAATTCCTGTATGCGCTCGAAGGACTCGGACGGACCGCGGCCTTCATCGTGGGGTGGTTCATCACCCTGTTCCTCGTGTCACTCTGCGCTTTCGAGGCCACCGCGCTTGCGTGGCTCGTCACTGAGCTGTTTCCCGCGGCACAAGGGCAAGCGCTGTACCGGATACTAGGCGAGCCCGTCACGACGGATGCCCTCGTACTGGGTCTCATCGGGGCCGCAGCCGTGTGTGTGTTGAATTTGCGAGGCGTGCGGTCGTCTGTGGCATTCCAGCGCGTCGTGACGTTTACGTTCATTGCAGTCATGTTTGCGCTCATCGTCGCCGGCTTTGTTTTCGGTGAGGCGAAGAACCTTCAGCCCCTGTTCCAGACGCCGGACGGCCATGCCTGGACCACCGGCGCGTTCTGGATCTTCGCCATGTGCGCGATGTTGCTGAACGGGTTTCAGTCTGCGCTCTACGTCATCGAGGAGCGTGCCCCCGATGTCAGTGTTCGAGCGGCCACGCTGTGTATGGTCGGTGGCATCGTGGGTGCGGCAATCTTCTATTCGGCCATCATTCTGGCAGCCGGAAGCATGATGCCGTGGCGGGAAATTCTTTCCGCGCATCTGCCGGCGGTCGCCGCGTTTGATGTGTTGAGTCCCACCGGGATCGTGGGCAAGATCATCCTGTTGGTGTCGATTGCCTCGTTGGCCAAAACCTGGAACGCATTGCTGTTGATGGCTTCGCGCATCCTGCTGGCGCAGGCGCGGGCCGGGATGGTGCCAGCCGCTTTCGGCAGGCTCAATGAACGCGCTGGGGCGCCCTCGAATGCCCTCCTGCTCGTCACATTTGTCAGCATTGGGGGGATGCTGCTCGGTAAGGGCGCCCTCATCCCCATCATCAACATGGCGACTATCTGTATCGCAATGATCCTGGTCCTTGCGCTCGTAGTTCTGCTGAAGCTGCGACGGCAACAGCCGAAGTCACCCGGCTACGCGGTCCCGGGCGGGCTCACAACGATCCTGGTGTGCCTGTCGGGGGCCGTGTTGATGGCGGGATTTGCTTTCTTCGGGCCACTACTGCAAACCCCTGGGCATGTGCCGTTGGAATGGATGTTGATGGTGGCATGGGGCACATTGGGGCTGATTTTTAGCCGAGTTTCTGCACGCGGCTGATCTTGAGCGCGCACCGTTGCAGTGCATATTGCAGTGCATCAGGCGCACGTCAGCAAATGTGAGTGCGTTGCAAGAATTGTCGAGTAGTCCACTCCAGTATGCCGCCTGGCGGACGATACTGACCAACATGAGTTGTCAAATACCCCTGCAAGTCAGTGGACGTGATGGAGTCGACTGACGCGGATGCGCTCGCAATTCTCGAGACAACAGGAAGTTTCGACTCGCGGCCCGACGTAAACGAGCCAGCCGCCGCCGGCGTGATGAGCCTGCTGCCGATCTGGTCACGCCATATTGAGACTTCGCGCAAACAAACCGAAGACGCCATAGTCGCGTTGACTGAGCGCTTCTCAGCCATCGTGCAGCGGATCGACGCTGCGCTGAGTACGAACGGTACTGGTTCACAACACGAGGTTGCAAGCGAAGCGCAGCGTAGCCGCAGCGACCTTGCCCTCGTCGTCGATGCACTGAAGGCAATTCAGCTCAGCCGCAACGAGCTCGTCGGACAGATCCGGCTCCTCACGACCTATACTGCCGAGTTGCACAAGATGGCCACCGAGGTCGATGAGATCGGCTTCCGCACCAACATCTTGTCCCTGAATGCGGCCATCGAGGCGGCCCATGCCGGCGAAAGCGGCAAGGGATTCGCGGTGGTCGCTACCGAAGTGCGCGCCCTGTCCAATGCGGCGCGCGATACCGGGAAGCAGATCACAAAAAAGGTCGGCCTCATCAACGAGGCACTGGCGCAGATCGGACGGACCAACGAGGAAGTCGCCGCACGGGACGACGCGGCCGTGCAGGCCTCGGATGGGCGGATCCGCGCCGTGCTGGCCCGCTTTGAGCACAGCACCGCCGCGTTGACCGCCGCGGCTCGGCAATCTCACACCGAGAGCTCCGCAATCAAGGCGGAAATCTGCGAGTCCCTGGTGCAGCTGCAGTTTCAGGACCGGGTCGGACAGATTCTGGCCCAGGTCGTTGCCAGCATGGCCGACTTGAGTGACAAGGCGGCCAACTCGAGCTCAGCCGACGAGGCAAACCAGCTCGCCCGCGAGCATGCCGAGCAGATGATGAGCACCTACACAACCCAAGAGCAGCGGCTGAATCATCAGGGGGTTGGGACAACCGCTGTCGAGCAGAGCGCGATCACGTTTTTCTAGAGCGAAGCAGACATGGCAAAACGCATTTTGTTGGTGGACGACTCGGCCTCCGTGCGCACAGTCGCCGGAATTGCCCTGCGGGGAGCGGGTTACGAGCTCGTCGAGGCCTGCAACGGCCAGGAGGGCCTGGCACGCCTGGATGGTGAGCGCATTCATCTCATCATCAGTGACGTCAACATGCCGGTGCTCGATGGCATCGGCTTCCTCAAAGAAGTCAAAAAGCATCCCAGCTACAAGTTCACGCCCGTGATCATGCTGACCACCGAGGCAGGCGAGGACATGAAGCAACAGGGCCGCGCGGCCGGCGCAAAGGCCTGGATTACCAAGCCGTTCCAACCGGCGGTCATGTTGGACGCGGTGTCCAAGCTGGTCATGGCCTGAGCGCCCTGCGCGTATCCGAGGTAGTTGGCAGTGGAATTTCAGATCGAGTCTCGTGCGGGCACGGTCACCGTATCTGGCGACATGACAGTGTATTGCGCGTCCGAGCTGAAGCCGGCGCTGCTCACCGAGGCGGCCGCGGGTCATCACTTACTGGACCTGTCGCAGGTACAGGAGCTCGACACAGCCGGCCTGCAACTGTTGCTGCTGTTGAATCATGAGATGCAGGGGCGGTTGCGGATTGTCGCATGTAGTCCGATCGTGCGCGCCGCCCTGGAGTTGACGCACCTGGATGGCCTGATCGCCGCTGAAGTACCGGAGGCGGCATGAACATCGACGAGGCGTTACCCACGTTTTTCGCCGAGTCGGCTGAGCTGCTGCGCGAAATGGAGACCGACCTCCTCGCCTGCACCTCGACAGCTCCCGGCGCAGATGATGTGAATCGAATTTTCCGCGGTGCCCATACCCTCAAGGGCTCGGCGGGCTTGTTCGGGTTCGACCTGATCGTTGCATTTGTACACGAAGTGGAGGCGCTTCTGGACCGCGTTCGTCTCGGGAAGGCGGTCCTCGATTCGGCCATCGCAAGTACTCTGCTCGAGTGCAAGGATCATATTGGGGCGCTGTTGAGTCTGGCCTCCAACGGCAACGCACAGCCCGCTCCGGAGCTGCTTGCCAACGGAAATGAGCTGCTGCGCGCCCTGGGCGCCACTCCTCGCGACACCCGGAACACGGCCGCGAATGCAACGGCCGTTCAAGTGGCAGCCAATGGGGCGTGGCACGTGTCTCTGCGTTTCAGCGCGGATGTGCTGGTCGCCGGTATGGACCCCCTGGGTTTCCTGCGTTATCTCAATACGTTTGGCGCGATCAAGGGCATGGTTGTCCTGCAGGATGCCTTGCCCCCTGCGGCCGATTTCGATGCCCAAAAGAGCTATCTCGGTTTCGAATTCGCCTTTGAGACCGACGCGCAGCGCGAGAAGATCGAAGGCGCGTTCGAATTCGTTCGGGACGACAGCATTCTCAGACTGGTGCCACCGGGCTCGGCCCCGCTGTCCTACTTTGAAACGCTGCGTACCGCAGGCCTGGCCGATGATCGCATCGCGCAGATCCTCAGGGAATGCGCATCGCTGACGGCGAGTGACATTGAACGAGCCCTGCAGCCGTCGCCCGTGACACCCGCGCCCGCATCGACGGCTCGAGGCCAGCCGGCGACCACACAGTCTTCCGGTGCAAACCGCGAAGGTCAGAGCATCCGGGTCGACTCGCAGAAGCTGGATCATCTGATCACGCGAATTGGTGAGCTGATCACCGCCGCTGCGGGTGCCAATCTCGTAGCGCGACGCGCCGGCAATCGCGAGTTTGAAGAGAGCATGGCGAACGTGACCAGTCTCGTGGAGGACATCCGCGAGGGCTCGCTTCAATTGCGAATGGTCAAGATCGGCGCTACGTTCAGCCGGTTCCGGCGCGTGGTGCACGATGTGGCGCGGGAGCTCGGCAAGGAAATCGAGCTGCAGATCAGCGGCGAGGACACTGAGCTGGATAAAACGGTTGTGGAGCGAATTGCCGATCCCCTCACCCACCTCGTCCGCAATGCGATTGATCACGGGATCGAAGCCGCCGACTTGCGTACCGCGCGAGGGAAGCGTGCCGCCGGCAGCATCAAACTCAACGCCTACCATGACTCGGGCACCATTGTAATCGAGGTGAGCGACGACGGTGGCGGCCTCGAGCGCGACCGGATTCTCGCCAAGGCACTCGAGCGGGGACTGCTCGCCCCGGCGGACAAACCCAGCGACCCGGACCTGTTCAACCTGATCTTCGAGCCGGGCTTTTCAACTGCCGAGGCCGTTACGAACCTGTCCGGGCGCGGCGTCGGCATGGACGTGGTCAAACGCAACATCACGGCCCTGCGCGGCATCGTGAGCATCAAGAGTATCGAAGGTGCCGGCACGACGGTTACTGTCCGGCTGCCCCTGACGTTGGCCATCATCAACGGCTTTCAGGTTGGAGTGGGCAATACTATTTACGTGCTGCCCCTCGACTCCATTGACGAATGTGTGGAGTTTTCTGCCGCGGACGGACACGACTTCACGAGCCTGCGCGGCGAGGTGTTGCCTTTCATTCACCTGCGCGCTCTCTTTGACAGCCCGACGGCCCCGGCCAAGCGCCAGAGCATCGTCGTGGTCCGCCACGGCGGGAAACGCGCAGGGATCGTCGTTGATTCGTTGTTGGGCGAGTTCCAAACCGTCATCAAGCCACTGGCCAAGATGTTCATGCAGGTCGATTGCGTGAGCGGATCCAGCATCCTCGGAACCGGTGACGTGGCCTTGATTCTGGATGTACCCGCTGTCCTGGAACGTGCAATGCAGCGTTCGCAGGCCGCAACCAATCACCGGGCAGCCAGCGTCGTAGCGGCGGTCGCTTAGCGTGAGAATTCAATCGGAGACACTGAGATGTTCAGCAACATGAAAGTGGGCGCGCGACTCGCGATCGCCTTTGGTCTGGTCATCGTCCTGTTGGCGGCCATCGTCGCCGTGGGCGTGAATCGGATGGCCACCATCAATGATGGAATTCGGACCATCACAGACAAGAACAACGTGGAAATGGCGCATGCCACGGGTCTGCGCGACGGCGTGTTCGAAACGTCGATCAGCGTGCGCAACTTGATGCTGTACACCGACGCGGACAAAGTCGCGCAGGAGTTTCAGGCCGCGCACAAGTCCATGCAGAAGTTTGAGACCCATGCGGAGGCGCTCGGCAAGATGTTTGCCACGCTCCAGAACACGGGCGCGACCGAAAAGGAGCTGATGGCCAAGATCAATGCAGCCTGGAAGGAGGTACGCCCCATCTATACGCGTACGGCCGAGTTGGGCAGCATGATGAAGCGCCAGGATTCCTACAAATATTACTTTATCGAAGCCGATGGCTCCTCAAAAAACAAAGCCCTGCGTGAGACGATCCAGAAGCTCGTCGAAATCGAGGAGAAGCTGTCGGAGGAGGAGACTCTGAAGGCCCGCACCAACTACGAGACTGCGCGCTTGCTGATGTTGAGTCTGGGTGGTGCGGCTGTCGTGCTGGCACTCGCTGCCGCCTTACTCGTCACGCTCAGCATCCTCAGGCAGTTGGGTGGTGAGCCGGCGTACGCTGCGCAGCTGCTGCAGAGCGTTGCCGACGGCAATCTCGACGTCGAAGTGAAGGTCAAACGGAACGATGACAGCAGCATGTTGTTCTCGGTGCGAGGCATGGTCGAGCGTCTCAAGCAAGTAATCGCCGGCCAGCAGCGCGTGGTGGAAGCCGCCAATCGCGGTGACTTCAGTGAGCGCGTCGAGCTGGACGGACTCGCCGGCTTCCAGAAACAGATGGGCGCGGGTCTGAATCAGCTGACTGAAACGACCGGCTCGAGCATCGAGGACGTCAAGCGTATGATGCGCGCACTGTCCGAAGGCGATCTCACCATGACGATTGACAAGGAGTACCAGGGGTCGTTTGGCGAGATGAAGGCCTATGCCAACGATACGGTGTTCAAGCTTTCCGCCATCATCAGCGAAGTGAACACCGCGGCCCAGGCGTTGACCAGTGCTGCCGAGCAGGTCGCTGCGACCTCGCAGTCCCTGTCTCAGGGTGCGAGCGAACAGGCCGCCAGCGTGGAGCAGACCAGCGCCTCGATGGAGCAGATGACCGCCTCGATCTCACAGAACACGGACAACGCGAAAGTCACCGACACCATGGCTTCCAAGGCCGCCGGTGAGGCCGCTGAAGGTGGCGAAGCCGTCAAGGCAACCGTGACCGCGATGAAGCAGATCGCTCAGAAAATCACGATCATCGACGACATCGCCTACCAGACCAACCTCCTCGCGCTCAACGCGGCCATCGAAGCGGCGCGCGCGGGTGAGCATGGCAAAGGGTTCGCGGTCGTAGCCGCGGAGGTGCGCAAGTTGGCTGAGCGCAGTCAGATAGCCGCGCAGGAAATCAGCACCGTTGCCACCGGCAGCGTGGAGCTGGCGGAAAAGGCCGGCGACCTCCTCGATCACATCGTGCCGAGCATCCGCAAGACCTCCGACCTCGTCCAGGAAATCTCCGCGGCCTCTCAGGAACAGTCCACGGGCGTGAGCCAGATCAACTCGGCCGTCACACAGCTCAGCCAGACCACGCAGCAGGCTGCGGCAGCCTCCGAGGAGTTGTCAGCAACTGCAGAAGAGATGAACGGACATGCCGGACAGCTGACGCAAACCATGGGCTTCTTCAAGATCGAGCGACCCAGTGCAGCTGCAGCAGCAACGGCGCGTACCGCGGGCGCTGCAGGCACGCGCAAGCCTCGGGCAGCTCTGCGGGTAGCCGGCAATACCGCCTTGCAGGCGCAAGCGCAGCCGGACGAGTCTGAGTTCACCCGCTTTACCTGAGTGTTGAAACCCACATGTCGCAGCCAAACACGCAGCAGGCACCCACTTCACAGGGGAGTGGGATCCCACCGGCGCATAGTGAGCAACCGCGCCAGTATCTGACTTTCACCCTGGGCAGTGAAGTCTTCGCGATCGGCATTCTCGCGATCAAGGAGATCATCGAGTATTCGAGTCTCACAACAGTACCGATGATGCCCGCGTATGTACGCGGCGTCATCAATCTGCGCGGGGCTGTAGTCCCGGTGCTCGACCTGTCGGTTCGATTCGGCAAGCCGGCCAGCCCCGTCAACAAGCGAACCTGCATCGTGATCATCGAGATTGTCACCGCCGGCGAGCGCCAGGACGTCGGTGTCGTCGTCGATGCCGTGGATTCGGTGCTCGATATTCCCCCGGACCAGATCGAGCCGCCGCCGGCTTTTGGAGCCCGAATTTCCACCGACTTCATCCAGGGCATAGGAAAGGTCAACGGAAAGTTTGTGATCCTGCTCGATGTCAACTGCGTGTTGGCACCCGAGGAGGCCGTGCTACTGCGGACGGACGCAAATCCGGCCGACGGATCGTAGGGTCCGACCTCTGGTGGCTATCACTGCTAGCGAGTTGCAGCCCCGCCAGCGCAGATCAGCGATCGGGAGTCTGCCCAGTTCCAGCGCTTCATCTTCGAGGCGGCGGGCATAACCCTGTCGGACGGCAAGAAGTTGCTCGTCTGCAGTCGCCTGGGTAAGCGGGTGCAGATGCGGGACTCCGGTGCCCACACCCTCGCACAGGATGAGGCCACCTGCGTCGTGTTCGGTATGCCGAAAGAGGCAATCCGTCTCGAAGCGGCGGTCCGCGTCGTTCCCCTCGAAGCGATCCCCAA
>JAXDQF010000391.1:0-34350 GCA_034668025.1 Gammaproteobacteria bacterium
ACCCATAGCCTTCGAGGGAGGAGCCCAGCAGGCCCAAAGCGGCCAGCTCGGGAACGAGCTCCTGGGGGAAGCGATGCTCCTCGAAGCACTTCTGGATGATGGGCAGGACTTTTTCGTCCACCAGGCGCGCGACGGAGTCCTGCACCATGCGCTCTTCGTCGGTGAGTGCGCTGCGAACGTCGAACAGATCCACAGGATCCAGCTTGGATGCGGAGCTTTTGGCCACTGGGCGTCCCCCTCTCGATCGAATCGTCCGCCATCGTATCATCGGGGTTTGAATGGAGCGGCGGCCGTCCTGTGAAGATTCCGGAAATTCTGATTGTCGAAACGATCCATCAGCCTGGCAGCCTGGCCAGTGTGCTGCTGGTGATTGCTGAAGCGGGCCTCGCCATCGAGCATCTGACGGCGCTGCGTCGTGACCAGGGTCGCACGGTGTGGGAAATCACGCTGGAGATGGACGAGGAGCAGGATCGCAGTCTGTACGACCGCATCGAGCAGTTGCCGAATGCGCGTTTTGTCGGCAAGTCGGATCGGGTGTTCAACCGCCACCGCGGCGGCAAGATCAAGACTGTCGCGAGCCTTCCAATCAACACGCTGCAGGTGCTCAGAGATATCTACACGCCCGGCGTGGCGCGTGTGTGTCTGGCGATCAAGGCGGATCCTCAGGCTGCGCACGAGTTCACCAACCTGGATAACACGGTAGCCATTGTTACGAATGGCACGGCCATACTCGGGTTGGGCAACATCGGGCCGTTGGCGGGCTTGCCGGTGATGGAGGGCAAGGCTGCGTTGTTTGCCGATCTGGTCGGCCTCAGTGGCGTGCCCATATTGTTGACCGAGACGGAGCCGGAAAAGGTCGTGGCCGCCATTGCTGCCATCGAGCTGTCCTTTGGCGCCATTCAGCTCGAGGACTTTGCGGCGCCCGAATGCTTTGAGATCGAGCGGAAGCTACGCGAACGGGTGGCGAAGCCCGTGTTGCATGATGATCAGCATGGGACGGCGGTTGTTGCGTTGGCGGCGTTGATTAATGCTGCCCGGCAGGCGGGGCGTAGTCTGCGTGACAGTGTGATTGGTCAAGTTGGGCTCGGTGCCGCGGGCACCGGCATCGTGCGTTTGTTACGCGCTTACGGTGTTGAGAAGGTGCTCGGGGCGGATCGCAGTCCGGATGCGATTGCGCGGTTGGTGGCGTTGGGCGGCGAAGGCGCCTCGCTCGAGGACATCATGGCGCGAGCGGACATTGTGATTGCCACGACCGGCGTCAAGGGCTTGATCAAGCCTGAGTGGGTGCGTGCCGGGCAGGTCATCCTGGCGCTGTCGAATCCCGATCCGGAGATTGAGCCTTTGATTGCGCGGCAGCAGGGTGCGGCGTTTGCGGCTGATGGCAAGGGAATCAACAATGTGTTGGCATTCCCGGGGCTGTTCAAAGGTGCGCTCAGCGCGCGGGTGAGTCATTTCTCGGATGCCATGTTGATGGCTGCGGCGGATGCGATTGCGCAGCTCGCGCGGGGTGATGAGTTGGTGCCGGATCCGCTGGACAAGGCTGTGCACGAGCGTGTCACAGAGGCGGTGCGCATGGCGGCGGTGGAGCCGATGATGGTGTTCAGCTGAACTTGGCGAAGAGCGAAGCCGCTATTCTTCGCCTTTTTCGGAATCCTCAAACACCTCTTCCGGGTAGGGTCGGATCGATTCCAGGATAGGCATTCGTATTGGCAGGTTGGCCAGCTGATGCTTCGTCGTCTTCGCCCCGGACCGTATAGACGACCGCCACAAAGCCGTGAAGCAGAATAACCTAGAAATGGCTTTACACAATAACCTAAATATAGTAAAACACAATAGCCTAAATATGGTGTAACTGGATAACCTAAAAAGCGTCACCATGACCCTGCCCGCTGACAAGCTTGCCGAGTCCCTCGCGGTCCTCAAGTCCCTTCAGGACAACGGGCTCGTGGCCATTCGCGCTGCCCAGCTCTCGCGGACTCACCGGGAGCGGCTGCTGCGGGCGGGCTTCCTTCGCGAGGTGATGAAGGGCTGGTACATCCCTTCCCGCCCCGACGAACCTACCGGGGAAAGCACGGCCTGGTACGCCTCGTTCTGGAGCTTCTGCGCCGATTACCTTACGGAGCGATTCGGCGACGACTGGACCTTGAGCCCCGAGCAGTCCCTCAATCTCCACATAGGCAACTGGACGGTTCCGAAACAGCTATTGGTCCGGTCACCCAAGGGTGGGAACAAACCCATACCGCTCCTCTACGGCTCGTCCATCTTCGACCTCCGGCTGGAACTCCCGCGACCGGAGGATATTGAGACGAAAGACGGCCTCCGCTCAATGAAGCTGCCCGCAGCGCTGATCGGATGCGCGCCCGGCGAGTTCGCCGCGCATCCGCTCGAACTGCGGGCTGCCCTGGCGATGCTTCCGGATGCTTCCGATGTATTGAGCCGCTTGCTAAGTGGCGGACACAGCGTCGTGGCCGGCAGGCTGGCCGGCGCTTTCCGCAACATCGGCAAAGACCGCATGGCCGACCAGATTGTCCAGACCATGCGGACGGCAGGCTATACCGTAAATGAGAACGATCCTTTCGCAGACAAGCCCGCCGTCACATTCGGCGCGCGCGAGACCTCGCCCTACGTCAACCGCCTGCGCATGATGTGGGCGGCGATGCGGGAACCGGTGATCAAGAACTTCCCAGCCCCGCCCGGCCTGCCAAAAAATGCGGCGTCTTACCTCAAGCGCGTCGATGATCTCTACACCAGCGATGCATACCACTCGCTATCGATCGAAGGGTATCGGGTCAGCGCAGAGTTGATCGATCGCGTGCGCAGTGGCAACTGGAATCCCGACACCAACAAGAACGACCGCGAGAACCGAAACGCGCTCGCGGCGCGCGGTTACTGGCAGGCGTTCCAGTCCGTGAAACAAAGTTTGAAATCCGTCCTGCGAGGCGACAATCCCGGCGCAGTCGCGGACCGGGATCATCCTCACTGGTACCGCGAGTTATTTGGGCCGAGCATCACCGCAGGCATTTTGCAACCGTCCGATCTCGCCGGTTACCGAAACGGTCCCGTTTTTATCCGCCGCTCCATGCACGTTCCCCCGAGCCGCGATGCGGTTCGCGAACTCATGCCGGCTTTCTTCGATCTCCTGACCAACGAGAAAGAACCATCCGTCCGCGTGGTGCTTGGGCATTTCGTGTTTGTTTACATACATCCGTACATGGACGGCAACGGACGCATGGGGCGCTTACTGATGAACACCATGATGGCTGCTGGCGGTTATCCATGGATGATCATCCCGGTGGATCGCCGTGATGACTATATGGCAGCACTGGAAGCCGCCAGCGTGGGGCAGGATATCAAGCCGTTTTCCAGATTTCTGGCTGGACTCTCCCGCGCTTCAGGACAGTTGATCGCGGCGGGTTAGTAACTCAACCCGATTCGCCGGTACGCCGCGGCCAACAACCACAGCGGGCCGATCAGCAGGAACTGCAGGTCCTTGAAGAACGAGGGGCGCTTGCCCTCGATCGCATGGCCAATGAACTGGCCGATCCAGGCAACCACGAAAATCGTGATGGACGTCAGCCACAGCGGCCAGGGAAGTGTTGCAAGCCATTGGGTGATGAGCAGCAACACGGTGAAGGCGATCAGTATTCCGACGGCCAGTGCTGGGGATAGCGAGAGGTAGTACAGCAGCGCTGCAAATGCCGCGACGGTCGCCCAGTTGGCCCAGACAGAGATACTGGCGAACAGGTCGGGTACGGGCAGCGACCACAGAAGGCCAAACAGGGTCAGTACGATCAGGGGCACGCAGACCCAGTGCAGCAACTCGTTGGTTGGATTTTCGTGGCTCGCACCGTATTCGCCGAGCCATTCCGTGACGGTTCGCATGGGCGTAGGGCTTCCTTTGGCATGGGCCATTGGCATGGGCAATGACCCGACCTTGCGATGGCCCCGATCACGCTACGCTCAGGAGTGCGCGGCTGCAAGCCAGACGCGCGTTGGGTCACCAAGGGCCGGCAACCCGCGGTGGCGTCGCGCGAGCCGTCGTGGACCGAGGCGTCCTGCCCCGGGCCAATGTCGCGGCCATCGATCGCCGATGGCCGCGACTATCAACCGCAGACTACTGCGGTGTCGAGGTGGCTGGGGTTTCGGCCGTGGAGCCGGCACCTTCAACCTTCACGTCACCCGGGTTACTCACTACAAACATCACGACGCGGCGGTTCTTCGCGCGGCCTTCGGCTGTCTTGTTGCTCGCCGCGGGCTGGGTCGGACCATAGCCCTTGGTGACGAGCTGGTCCGCGTTCGCGCCGCCGTACACGAGGTAGTCGCGCACGGAGTCGGCCCGCTTCTGGGACAGCTTCATGTTATAAGCCACCGAGCCGGTGCTATCCGTGTGGCCCTGGATCTCAACCTTCAGTCGCGGGTGCTTCTTCAAGCCCTCGGCGATTGCATCCAACGGCGGATGCGAAGCCACCGTCAACGCCGCCGAGTTGTACTCGAAGTTGACACCTTCCAGGGTGATGGAGCCTTTCAACGGGCATCCAACCGCGTCGACCTGAACTCCAGCCGGTGTGTCCGGGCATTGGTCGATGTTGTCCGGAACGCCGTCGTGGTCACTGTCAGGAGGTGTCGCTGGCGCTGCGGCTGGCGCGGGCGCAGCCTGACTAACCGGCGGTGGTGGTGGCGGCGGGGCCTCCGGAGCGGGTGTCCGGCTACCGCCAAACGAGTACTGAAACCCGAGCAGGGCGATGTAGTCGACCAGGTGGTCGCCCTTGCCCGGATCATCCCATCGCGCTTTCACTTCGGGACGCAGCGCGAATGCGCTCGTACCATCGGAGCTGCGCCACAGATTGATGAACGTGCCGACGCCGGCCTGTGTCATCAACTTGGTTTGATTCGTGAGCGTGTTGCCGGGCACGAGCACATTGCTCTCCGCGCCGGCACCGACTGTCACGTACGGCGAGATCAAGCCCGTTCGGTTGAGAATCCCCAACACGTCGAGTGAGTAGCCGTAGGTATCCAAATGGCCGGTTCCGCGGCCGTTGTTGATGCGCGCGCCGTTGAAATTCAACTCCATGTTGATGAACGGGCCCAGCTCGCGTCCGAGGGCGACACCATACAGCCAGTCGTTGTGCCTGAGATCACGCTGGTGATCGGGCGAGATGCCTCCCACTTGCGGAGTGACGTACCACTCGTCGCCTGGGACCGCTGCCGCCATCGTAGATGCAACCACAGCCGGTACGGCCAGGGCACACATCAACAGAACTCTCTTCATCGCTCGCACTCCTGAATTCCCCTTGTTGTTTACGATGCTTCACAATGCTGTTGCGGTATTGCAACGAAAAGCATCCAGACACCACACTGCACTGAGAACGCAGCTGTATTGCTAAAGTTCCCACTGTGGCAGAAATGCGTCAAGCGTGGCAGGAAGGGAAAGGAGTACGAAAGGCACAGGCGCCGCAGAAAAGAAAAACCCAACACCGGTGAGAGTGTTGGGTTGGGTGTGCCCCCAGCGGCAGAAAGAACTAACTGGTCAGCGATGGAACCGGCGCCCGCAGCGCCAGTGCTCGCGCCCGAGGTTATGCGACAGCGGCAGCGGCCTCGCCCATGTAGCCGCGGAGCTTGCCGAGCGCGTTGGCCTCGATCTGGCGGATTCGCTCGGCCGAGACGCCGTACTTGTCCGCCAACTCGTGAAGCGTGGCCTTGTCGTCAGCCATCCAACGCTTCTGCAGGATGTCGCGGCTGCGATCATCGAGGCGGCCCAGTGCGGCCTGCAGGCGATCGGATGAGTCGAGCTCCCACTCGGCGTTCTCTACGCTGTCCGCCGGATCCGAGTCTGCAGCCGCCAGATACGAAGCCGGGCTGTAGACTTCCTCGTCATCGGACTCGGGCGTCGGATCAAACGACATGTCACGCGCAGCGAGACGCTTTTCCATTTCGGTGACTTCGCCTGGGCTCACGCCCAGATCACGAGCAACGGCTGCGGTCTCTTCGGCCGTCAGCCACGTCAGGTTCTTCTTCAGCCTGCGGAGGTTGAAGAACAGCTTGCGCTGAGCCTTCGTGGTGGCGATCTTCACCAGCCGCCAGTTGCGAAGCACGTACTCGTGGATCTCCGCACGAATCCAGTGGACGGCGAACGATACGAGCCGCACGTTGACGGTCGGATCGAAGCGCTTGACGGCCTTCATCAACCCAACGTTGCCTTCCTGGATCAAATCTCCAATAGGCAGTCCATACCCGCTGTAGCCACGGGCGATGTGAACGACAAAGCGAAGATGCGAGAGGACGAGCTCACGCGCGGCGCCGAGGTCATCCTTACCTCGAAAGCGCTCTGCGAGCTCTTTCTCTTCCTCACGACTCAGAACTGGAATACGGCTGACCCGGTCCAGATAAGCGTCGAGGCTGCCGAGCGGACCGGCCAGAGCCAAGTCACTATTACGGGCGACGATTGCGGTACCTGTGGTCATTGAATCTCCCAAGGGTTGGGCTCATATACTAGCAGTCGGGTATGTAGAGTGCTAAAGAGCTAAAAAAGTTCCCTTTGGCCAGGGTTCGTAGTGTAGGCTATCGCCTTCGGAAACAAGAGCTTAGCCGCCATCTCAGAGGGGGGAGGCCGGCATCTCCCGAAGGGGCCAAACGCACGGCCGGGGAGTAGGTTCCCGGTACGCTTGCGCAGCATTAGGTTCAGGACGCCACACCCGATGGATCCACACGCCCTGCTGCTGGCCCGAATCCAGTTCGGATTCACGATCAGCGTCCACATCATTTTCCCGGCGTTCTCGATCGGCTCCTCAGCCTTCGTTGCCACCTTGCTGGTGCTGTGGCGCCGCACGGGCAGCGATCACTACCACCGGATAGCCCGGTTCTGGACCAAGATCTTCGCGGTCTCATTCGCTATGGGAGTGGTATCCGGTATCCCGCTGTCGTACGAGCTCGGTACGAACTGGAGCCGCTATTCCCTGGCAACCGGCAACGTGATTGGACCGCTCATTGGCTACGAAGTTCTCACCGCGTTTTTCCTGGAATCCACCTTCCTTGGGATCATGCTCTTTGGCTGGACGCGGGTTCCACCCTGGCTACACGTGACCTCGGCCGTTCTGGTGGCCCTGGGGACGATGATCTCCGGCTTCTGGATTCTGGCGGCGAACAGTTGGATGCAGACCCCTGCGGGCCACATCGTCCAGAACGGCATTGCCATCCCGGTCGATTGGTTTCGGGTGATCTTCAACCCCAGCTTTCCATACCGCTTCACTCATATGATGACGGCGGCCTACCTGACGACCTCGGTCGTCGTCCTGGCGGCGGGTGCACGGTACGTGCTGCAGGGCAAATTCCCCGAGGAAGCTCGCACCATGCTGAGAATGGGTGTGGGCATGGTGGCGATCCTGGGGCCCGCGCAATTGTTCTTCGGCGATCAGCACGGCTTGAACACCCTCGAGCATCAGCCGGCCAAAATCGCGGCCATGGAGGGGCATTGGGAGAACACCGGCCCTGCTGCCCTCGTACTGTTTGGAATCCCCGACCAGGAGGGCGAGCGGAATCGGGCCGAGATTGCGATTCCGCGTCTGGGCGGCCTGATCCTGAAGCACGACCTGAATGGGCGCTACGCCGGCTTGAAGGACTTCCCCAAGGCGGATCGACCGCCGGTGCTGCCGGTGTTCTTCGCCTTTCGCATCATGGCGGGTATCGGCGTTCTGCTGATCCTGTTGGGTTTGACGGGTGCGTTTCTGTGGAGCCGCGGCAAGTTGTTTACGACCCGTTGGTATCTTCAGGCGGCCACCTACTCCTGGCCGATTGGATTCATTGCCATCCTGGCGGGTTGGATCACGACTGAGACGGGTCGACAGCCGTATGTCGCTTACGGAATTACGCGAACGGAGAATGCACTTTCACCGGTAGGACTGGCGACCGTCGCGACATCACTCGTGGCCTTTGTCCTCGTCTATTCCGTCGTCTTTTCAATAGGGATCTACTACATCCGCAGGCTCGTATTGGGCGGACCGAAGCCTGCTCCAGTGCCGGAAGCGTTGCCCAATCGCCCTCTGTCGTTGGGAGCGCAGGAGTGACTGCCACCTACGCCTATTGGCTGCCCTTGGTTAGTACAGGTGTTGTTGGCCTGGCGGTGGCGATGTATGTGGTCCTGGACGGATTCGATCTGGGCATAGGGATCCTGTTCCCCTATTTCCCGCAGGAGATCGAGCGCGACCAGATGATGAATTCGGTCGCGCCGTTCTGGGATGGTAACGAGACCTGGTTGGTACTCGGCGGAGTGTGGCTCCTGGTGGCCTTTCCCCTTGCGTACTCCATCATCACGCCCGCGTTGTATGTGCCATTGATTGCAATGTTGCTGGCACTCGTCTTCCGCGGCGTGGCGTTTGAATTCAGGTGGGTGGCCAAGCCCCATCACCGCAAGTGGGACATCGCATTCGCCGCCGGCTCGACGGTCGCTGCGTTTGCCCAGGGAGCAATGGTGGGCGGCATTCTCAACGGCTTTCGCGTCGAGGCCGGACAGTTCGCAGGCGGTCCGCTCGACTGGCTGACCCCGTTCAGTGTGATGTGTGGGGTCGGGCTCGTCGTCGGTTATGCCCTGATCGGCGCCTGCTGGTTGGTGATGAAGACCTCGGGTGGTGTCGAAAAGCAGGCGCGACGTTTCGCGAAGCCGCTGCTGCTGGCATTGTCCGCTTTCATCGTGCTGATCAGCATTTGGACGCCGCTGCAATTTGAGCGGGTCGCCGCCCGGTGGTTCAGCGAAGGGCACCTGTTGTACCTGTCACCCGTGCCGTTGATAACGGCCGCCCTGGTTGTTTCCTGCTGGCGCGGGTTGAATGGGAGGCATCCCACGGTGGCGTTCAATGCGGCCGTCGGGCTGTTCGTGATTTCGTTTGTGGGGTTGGCGATCTCGACTCTGCCGTACCTCGCGCCTCCTTCCATCACGCTGTGGGATGCCGCGGCGTCACCCAAGTCACAGACGTTCATGTTGGTCGGTACAACGGTGTTGGTGCCGTTCGTGCTCGGCTACACCGTTTTTGTGTATTACACCTTTCGCGGGAAGATACAACCCGGAGAGGGATACCACTGAGGGCTCACGCCCGCGGCTCAATCCTTCTCAGGTGGCGCGCCGCCGAGATCCAGGCGCCCATCCATCCCAATACCACGCCGGTTGCCAGAAGCACACCCACATCGTCGAGTGGCGGTCCTTGCAGGGCGAAGTGACTGCCATAAACCTGCGCGAGATTGGAAATAGGTCGTCCGAGAACGATCACGGCGACTTCAACTATCGCCCAAGCCAACACCGCGCCGGCAAATCCGTACAGCACACCCGTATACAGAAACGGTCGGCGGACGAAAGAATTCGATCCGCCCACGAGCTTGGTCACTTCGATCTCGGCGCGGCGGTTCAGGATCTCGAGACGAATGGTATTGCCGATGACGGCGAGCACACCCGCGCCGAGCAACACGGCGGCGATGGCCAGCAGATTTCGCAGCACATCCAGAATCGCGTTGAATCGCATGACCCAATCGGTATCCACCTGCACCAGGTCAACTTCAGGCCACGCCGTGAAGTATCGACGGAGTGATTCGACGGCGGCGGCGCTCTGCGCGTCGGTGCGCGGCTGAACGTGCAGGACGTGCGGGAGCGGGTTTTCTTTCAGTGCATCGAGCGCCGACCCGAATCCCGAGTAGGTGCGAAACTCCTCCATCGCCTTGTCGGCCGAAATGAGGTCCACGTGTGCAACCTCCGACCGCTCCCGGGCACTGCGCTCGAGTTGCTGCGCCTTGGCCAGCGGAACATCCGTCTTGAGGTAAACCGACAGATCAATCGCGCTGGAGAACCCACCCGTCGCAGCTTCCGCGTTGAGAACCAACAATCTGAGCGCTGTCGGTAATGCGAGCGCGAGCGCAATAACCAGGACCGTGAGTCCGGTTGAGAACGGAGTGCGCACCAGTCGGCCCAGCGAGCCGAGCAGTGCATGTACGTGCCGGGATCCGCCCACACTCATGCTCATCTGACGGCGATCACGCTGGGCAGGGAATCGGTCACGTCACCATGGATCTGGCCGTTTTCGATCACCAGCTCGCGCTGCCCGAATTCGCGCACGATGTGCACGTCATGCGTTGCTACCACTACTGTCACCCCTACATCCTGGAATCGCCGGAACAACTTCATGATTTCCAACGCGAGGTCCGGATCGAGGTTGCCTGTAGGCTCGTCGGCAATCAGCAAGGGCGGTTTGCTGACGACCGCGCGAGCGATGCCAACACGCTGCTGCTCTCCAACAGACAATTCCATTGGCGACAGGCGCTCTTTGCCGAGGAGTCCGACCTGATCGAGGGCGGCGCGCACACGCTTATCGATATCCTTGAACGCTGAGCCGGCAACGACCAGAGGCAACGCAACGTTGTCGAAGACCGGCCTGTCCGCCAGCAGCTTGTGATCTTGAAACACGACGCCGATGTGGCGTCGAAATGCGGGTACGTGGCGCGCTTTCAGCGTGCTCGTATTCTTGCCTCCAACGACGACGGTTCCTCGTGTCGGACGCTCCAGCAGCGCAATGAGCTTTAAAACAGTGCTTTTGCCGGCGCCGGAGCGGCCGGTCAGAAACACCATCTCGCCGGTGTGGATCTCAAAGGTGCAGTTGCTCAGGGCTTCGCGACCGTTGGGATAGCGCTTGCTGACCCGATCGAAAACGATCATTGCCTGGGGCCTTCGACGAGGGCTGTGGCAAAGGCTTGCGCATCAAACTCGCCGAAGTCCTCGGCCTGCTCACCGATGCCGATGAAGCGGATCGGAATTCCCAGGCGCCGCGCAATGGCCACGACGATGCCGCCCTTCGCGGTGCCGTCGAGCTTGGTGAGGACCAGTCCGGTAACGCCCACCGCCTCGTTGAACTGAATCGCCTGTGACAGGGCGTTCTGGCCCTGGTTGGCATCGAGGACGAGCAGGACTTCGTGCGGAGCGGATGCGTCGACCCGCTGGATGACTCGCTTCACTTTCTTCAGCTCTTCCATGAGGTGCGACTGACTGTGCAGCCGGCCTGCGGTGTCCGCTAAGAGAATATCGGTGCGGCGGGATTTTGCGGATTGAAGCGCATCGAAGACGACGGCGCCCGGATCGGCGCCCGCTTGTTGAGAGGCGAAGTCGGATCCCGTGCGCTCTGCCCAGATGTTCAATTGTTCTATCGCCGCGGCACGGAACGTATCGCCGGCCGCCAGCATGACGCTGTGGCCGTCGTCAGTCAGGCGGCGCGCGAGCTTGCCGATGCTCGTCGTCTTGCCCGATCCGTTGACGCCGACCACGAGGATCACGTACGGGGTGCGGCTCTCGTCAATCAGTAGCGGCTTGGCACATGGCGCAAGTATTTCGACGATCGCGGCGCGCAGAGCGGTGATCAGGGCAGCAACGTCCTGGAGCTCGTTGCGGGCGACGCGCTTTTGCAGGGCGGAAAGGATGTGCTCCGTCGCTTCAACGCCAACATCGGCGGTGAGCAGGCGGCTCTCGAGCTCTTCGAGTATCTGCGCATCGATCTTGCGGCCGCGGAACAGGTCGGCCAGATCGTAGGTGAGCCACGAGTTTCCGCGGTTGAGCTTGGCGCGAAGCCGGCCGAAAAAGCCCTGCTTCTCCTCGGTTTTCGAGGAGCCGGGGGCGTCGGAGCCCGGATTAGGAGATTTGCGTCTGAACATGCCACCTATTGTAACGGGGCGGCATGAACGGCAGGGGACGCCGACGCCGCCCCTCTACGGCTGGATCACCACAGGATTCAGGACCAGGATGGCGCTGCCGGGGGGTGTAGCCGGAAATCCTGGAAACGACAGCTGCGGGATCGGTGGCACCGGTGCGCCCGCGAACGTGATCGCCTCGCCCTGCATCTCCGTAGTCGTTGCCAGACTGGCCGTCGGGTCGATGATGGACCCGTGGTCGCCCACCACAAAGCTCACGTAAGCACGAAATCCGTTGGGATTCGTAACCGGGCCGGGCGCCGCCGGCGCGTGAATTCTGGCGAGCGCTGCGGCGTCGATCAGGCGCTGGGTGGCTGAGTTAGGCACTACCTGGTCAGGCGGGCTCGCCGCGCTGCCCACGATCTGCAGCAGATGAATCGGGTGCTGGGCGGCCGCTGCGGCGATGAAGTTGAGCGGGTCTCCCGAATCGACCGCCGTCTGTGCATCGCGCAGGAACTGTTCGAACAGAGTCGTCCCCTGCATGAGGCCCTGGGCTGCGAGTCCTGCCACGATTCGCGGTCCGAAGGTGGGTGAATCAATCAACAGCTGGGACAGTCCGCCGCCGGGCATCGCCAAAGTGGCAGTGCTCACTTCGGTCTTCGCGGTGACCCCTAAAAAGACACCACCGACGATCCCTCCCAGGGAGTGTCCCAGGAAGTGAATGCCGGCGGGGTTGATGTCACCGGCGGAACCGCTGCCCAGACTCATGTTGGGAAGAGATCGTGTCAGTGTTATCAGGTCCGCCGCGCCTTCCCGCAGGTTATCCCGGGTGGTCAACACACTCGTCAGGTTGATGAAGCTCGTGCCCGACGAGTCGATCTGGCCATCCGGGCCCGGTGCACCCGTGGTGTTGTTGACTACATCGAGATCGAACGTCCGCTCAATGGAGCCGGTCGCCGGCAATGACAGGCCGGCATACAACGGGTTGGCTCCCGACGCATACAGGGGTGAAGTTGGATCGGTCAGGCCGTGCAGGGGCAGGTCGACGGCCACGACGACGAAGCCGCTGTCGGCGAATGAATCCGCGACGGCCAGCATGTCGGTTCGATTGCGGGTGATGCCGTGCTCAAAGATGAGCACGGGCCAGCCGCCAGCGGGTTTGGTGGAACCCGCGGCGGAATTCGCGTTGGGGACGGTGACTAACACCGGGATCTGCAGAGTCTCTGTCGGCACCGGCACGGGGTTGAAGCGGGTCAGGAAGTGGCTGCTGGGATCCAGGGGAGACGCGTTGCCCTGCCAGTAGCCGGTCAGCGGCTCGGTGCGGCTGAGGTAGTAGGGGATGCTGAGTGTCCCAACATAAATGGTCGCGTGACCTGACAGCCGCGGGTTGGCCTGGGCAGTGGTCAGGCCCGTGCTGTGGACCTTCAGCGGTTGTGAGGTCGCAGTTTGCTCGATGACGGCCAGCGTATCGGCAATGGACTGAGTGGAGAAACTGAAAGACAACACGACATCGGCTGGATTCAGGCCGATGGCCTGAGCGATCTGCAGATGTGCGCCGGTCAACTGGCAGATGCCGTGCAGAGAGGTGTCGGTGATCGCGGCGCAGGTCGGCAGCGCAGCCTTGATGTTGTTGTAGTCGGTATCCGCCGTGGCTGCGTGGCCGCTGGCGTCCGTAATGGCTTTTGTCAGGAACACCAGGTAGCCATTGTTGCTGGCGCCGGTGCTGGGTACGAGCGGATGCGTCGGTCGTATCTCCAGGATCGTGTTGCCCACGCCTGACTCGGTGCCCACGCCGACTGTGTAGTCGATACCGAAGGTCAGTGGTTGGACCACGCCGGTGGTGGCTTTTGTCTGGTTGTCGATCGTCACCTGCAGGACGACGACCGATTGTGGCGTGAAGGAAGCCGGGTTCAACGCTCCGCCGAAGCGGGCGCGAATGACTGCCGTGGTCGAAAAGCCGTCCAGCGCATTGATGGCGGCCTGGTTCGGCATCAGCGCATTCTCGGGCTGGATGTTCAGGGTGCCGTCGGTGGAGCCGGAAAAATAGAGGTCGGTCGGATAGGGCAGGATGCCTTGCAGGGGTTGGAACAGGGCTGCGGTGGGCGCCTGCGGTGTCACGGCCGCGCCCGTGGGATTGCCATTTCCGCTGGTCGTATTGGTGGGACCGACGGATCCGTGGCCACCTGAGCACGCGCCAAGGAAGAGCGCGACTGCCAGGCAGGCAGCCATCATGAGTCTATCCATAATCTCCCTCGTGCTCCTTGCCGAACAGCGGCGGCCGGTTGCGAACCCCCTCGCTCCGTGCTCCTTATTCTTGTCAGTAGGGTACGCTTTGCGCGAGAAGGGTGGCAAGCCGCTGCCGCGCCGGAATGAATGTGAAAAATATCGGGAAATCGCGGGGCGCCCAGCGCGACGGCCAAGGGGGTGCCCAACGCGGCAATCGGGGTTCCCAGCCCGCGGCCAGTCGTGCTGCTCGTTCCCGCGTGTTGCGAATCATTGGGGGAACGTGGCGCGGCCGACGACTGCGTTTCCCACCGCAGGAAGAGATCCGCCCGACGCCGGATCGCGTGCGGGAAACTCTGTTCAACTGGTTGGGTTCACGGGTGCCAGGGGCGCGTTGTCTGGATCTATTCGCGGGCAGTGGTGCGTTGGGGCTCGAGGCGTTGTCGCGCGGAGCGGTCGAGGTGACTTTCGTCGAGCGGGACGCGGTTGCCGTTCGTGAGTTGCGCGCGCGGCTCGTTGAGTGGCGGGCGGTCGGCGGGCAGGTGGAGCACAACGAGGCGCTGCGCTTCCTGGGTGGTACAGCGCAGCCGTTCGATATCGTTTTCCTGGATCCCCCGTTCGCTTCGGGTCTGCTGACGCAGGTCGCCCGCCTTCTGGAAGACAAGCACTGGGTCGGTGCAAATGCGCTGATTTATGTCGAAACGGGCGCGACCGGCGGCCTGCCGCCACTGCCTGACACCTGGCAGGTAACCAAAACCAAGCAGGCCGGGGCGGTGGGGTATCATTTGTTGGCACGCGCACATGATTGAGCCTGGCAAAAGTCGCGCCTTTTGCCGGGCTGCCTGCCGAAGCGTGCCCGGCGGTGCGAGCCGCCAGCAAAAAGCGCCGCAGGCGATTTTTGCCAATGAAACAAGGGGAGACTCCAGCGCATGAAAAAACGCAACGCGATGTATCCGGGCACGTTCGATCCCATTACGAACGGCCATCACGACCTGGTTCGCCGGGCGGCGAGCATTTTCGACCGGGTCGTGGTCGCGATTGCGGCGAATCCGAACAAGGCACCCATGTTTCCCCTGGAGGCCCGCGTCGACATGGCGCGGCGCGTGCTCCACGACGTCCCCAATGTCGATGTGGTGGGTTATTCGGGACTCACGGTCATTTTCGCGCGCGACAACAACCTTTCGGTCGTGGTGCGCGGCTTGCGCGCCGTGTCCGACTTCGAGTTCGAGTTTCAGCTGGCCAACATGAGCCGGCACCTGGCGCGCGAGATCGAAACTGTGTTCCTCACTCCACAGGAGCAGTTCACCTTCATCTCATCAACACTGGTGCGGGAGATCGCCGTGCTGGGTGGCGACGTAGGGGAATTCGTGCATCCCCTCGTCGAGGCGGAGCTCAAGAAACAGCGGCGCGTTTGAGGCTGATGACCATGAGATCCATCAGCCGATGAGCGACGCTTTGCCGCAAGGGCTCGAGGGGGCATGGGTTCCCATCGCTGCCAGCGTCTCCGGCAAGGAGTTGCTCGTCGCCGAGCTGCGCGTCAAATATCTCGTTCTCGACGGACACGACTACAACATTGTCGATCGCAGCAATCAGGTGGTCGACCGGGGCGAGTACCTCGTGAATGACAGTGCGAAGCCCTGGGCCCTCGACATCGTTGGCCGTGACGGCCCGAATGCCGGCCGCAGCATGCTTGCCATCTTTGAGCTGACGGCTGACCGGCTCACGGTGTGCTACAACCTCGACGGGGCCAATCGTCCAACCCACATGCAGGCACACGATGACCAGCTGTTGCTGAGCATCACTTACGAGAGAGCGGCCGCTCTCCTGTCCTGATTCGCGTCATTTCTGGCACGTGGGGCAGTAGTAAGTGGAGCGTTGTCCCTGCGTGAGCTGGCGTACCGGTGTTTTGCAGTTTCGACAGGGTTGTGTGTCGCGTTCATAGACAAAAAGCTTCTGTCTGAAATAGCCGGGCTGCCCATCGGCGCCTACGTAATCACGTAGCGTGGTCCCGCCTACGCGAATCGCCATTGCCAGAACGGATTTCACCGCGCGGACGAGTCGTGTGACCTCGGCTCGCGTCAGGTTGCGCGCCTGCCGTTTGGGTCGCACTTTCGCCTTGAACAGGGCCTCGCTGGCGTAGATGTTGCCAACACCGACCACCAGCCTGCTGTTCATCAGCAGTTGTTTGATTGCCACGCGTCTGCGGCGGGTTACGCGCCAAAGGTAGTCGGCATCGAACGCGGCATCCAGCGGCTCTGGAGCGAGCTTCGCCAACAGGGGGTGCTCGTTTGGATCGCCCGTCGCGTAATGCAGGCTGCCGAAGCGGCGCGGATCATTGAATCGGAGTGTGTTGCCGGAGTCGAGGATGAGATCGAAGTGATCGTGCGGAAGCAGGGGCATGTCGGCAGGCAGCACACGCAGGCTGCCTGACATTCCCAGATGCAACAGCAGCGTGCCCGACTCCAGCTCCAGCAACAGGTATTTCGCACGGCGCTTGGCGTGGAGGATCACTTGTCCCGCTACCAGGTCCGGGAGGTCTTCCTGTATGCGCCAACGCAGCCGCTTCTCGTAGAGGCGAAGCTCCACGATCCGATGGCCGACCGCATGGGGCTCGATCCCGCGCCGGGTGGTTTCAACTTCGGGCAGCTCAGGCATCAGGATGCGTTTGTTGGGGTGGGATCGCCAACAAAAAGGCCCGGCAATGCCGGGCCTTTTGAAAATCTCGTCACCGCGCGCGCAGGCAGCGGTTACTTGATCTTGGTTTCCTTGTACGCCACGTGCTTGCGGACCACGGGGTCGAACTTGCGCACTTCCATCTTGTCCGGATGCAGGCGCTTGTTCTTGGTGGTCACATAGAAGTGGCCGGTGTCGGCGGTCGAGAGCAGTTTGATCTTTTCGCGCATGGTGATGGCTCCAAAGCGAGCGTTACAGCTTCACGCCTTTGGCGCGAAACTCGGCAAGGATGGTCTCGATGCCCTTCTTCTCGATCGTGCGCAGGCCATTGGCCGAAATGCGCAGGGACACCCAGCGCTTCTCGGTCTCGACCCAGAAACGTTGAGTGTGCAGGTTCGGCAGGAAGCGGCGACGCTTCTTGTTGTTCGCGTGAGAAACGCGGTTACCAACAGCCGGCCGCTTGCCGGTGATCTCGCAGACGCGGGACATACGAAACAACCTTGAGAATTCAGTGATTTGGGCGCAAGGGTAGGCTGGGCCCGCCTCGCGGAGTCGGGCTTTATACCAGTCTCGGCCCGTCGCCACAAGACGCGACGGCCTCGAGACGAGTCGGCTTCGGCTAGAGCAGGCCGTGCTCAGAAAACGAGAAGCACTTTCCGTCGCCCACGATGAGGTGGTCGAGAAGGCGCACGTCAACGAGAGCCAGAGCTTGCCTGAGACGGCGTGTGACCCCTTCGTCGGCCTCGCTGGGCTCGATCGAGCCAGACGGATGGTTGTGCGCAACGATCACTGATGCCGCGTTGTGCAGCAGGGTCTGGCGGACAACTTCCCGCGGGTGGACGCTTGCCCCGTCGATAGTTCCGCGGAAAATCTCCTCAAAAGCCAGCAGTCGGTGGCGATTGTCCAGGAACAGGCAGCAAAAGACCTCGTAGTGCCGATCGCGCAGCTGCGCCAGCAGAAACCGGCGAGTGGGGTCGGGTGCCGTCAGGGCTGAGGTTGTTCGCAGGGGCTCTTTCAAATGGCGGCGCGCGATTTCAATAGAGGCCATCAGGGCCGCGTAGCGCGCCGGCCCGATGCCGACCTTTCCCTCCCAGCGTTGCCGATCGGCAGCGAGCATCTCGCGCAGAGAGCCGAATTCCGCCAGCAGCGAGCGCGCGAGGTCCACTGCCGAGCGGCCTTTGGTCCCGGAGCCCAGCAGCAGGGCGACCAGCTCGGCGTCCGAAAGCGCTTGCGGGCCCCGTTCGAGCAGCTTCTCGCGGGGGCGCTCCGATTCGGGCCAGTTACGGATGGTGATGGATTTCGGGGCGATCTTTGCCAGGGTTTGCAGGGCCATGGGGCTTGGGTTCCTCGGGTGCGAGAGAGCGCTGGGGGAAGAGACGGCGCGCTCAGTTTGCGGGGGAGCGGGGTGCGGGGGGCAGGGGGACAAAGGCGGGCGTATTGATAGAAATCGCGTTATTCCAACCGGTTGTTTGCGCGTGCGGGGAATGTCGCCCGATAATCGGCTCATGACCTCACGGGACCGTCAATGCAAGGCAAACGCATACTGCTCGGAGTGACTGGCGGAATCGCCGCCTACAAGAGCCCGGATCTCGTGCGCCGGCTGCGCGAGCAGGGGGCGGAGGTCCAGGTGGTCATGACCGCGGCTGCGCGCGAGTTCGTGACCGCTGCGACATTTCAAGCGGTGTCCGGCCGGGCTGTGCGCACAGACCTGTGGGATGCGGCCGCGGAAGCGGCCATGGGGCACATTGAGCTCGCGCGATGGGCTCAGCTGGTGCTCGTTGCTCCTGCCAGCGCTGATTTCATGGCCCGGCTGGCCACGGGCCAGGCGGATGACCTGCTCAGCACTTTGTGCCTGGCGACAGAAGCGCCGATCGCCGTTGCTCCGGCGATGAACCGGGTGATGTGGGCTAACCCGGCAACACGCGCGAATGTAGCGACGCTGCAGCAGCGCGGGATTCAGGTGTTAGGGCCTGCTGAAGGAGATCAAGCGTGTGGCGAAGTTGGCGCCGGCCGCATGCTGGAGCCGCTCGAACTCGTCGACCGCTCGAGCGTCCTCCTGACACCCAGTGGTCCTCTACAAGGGCGGCGGGTGTTGATTACGGCGGGCCCAACCCGGGAGCGGATCGATCCAGTGCGCTTCATCAGCAACCGCAGTTCGGGGAAGATGGGCTTCGCAGTTGCACAGGCAGCACGCGAAGCGGGTGCGGAAGTTGTTCTCGTCAGCGGACCCGTCAGCCTGTCGACGCCTCCCGGCGTGCGCAGAATCGACGTCGAGAGCGCGGCTGACATGCTCAACGCGGTGTTGGGAGAAGTGGCGGGCGCGGATATTTTCATTTCAACGGCGGCGGTGGCTGACTATCGGCCGGCAACCGCGGCCGAACAGAAGATCAAGAAAACTTCGGATCGGATGGATTTGAGTATGGAGCGTACGACGGATGTGCTCGCCACGGTCGCGGCCCGGCCTGACCGGCCGTTTGTGGTGGGCTTTGCCGCCGAGACGGAGTCGGTTGAGCAACATGCGCGGGGCAAGCTGCTGAAGAAGAACCTGGACATGATCGCGGCCAACGAAGTGGGTCACGACAAGGCATTTGACTGCGAGGACAACGCGCTCATCGTGTTGTGGCGGAACGGGCGCCGCGAGCTCGCCAAGGCATCCAAAGTCACCCTCGCCAGGCAGTTGGTCGCCCTCATTGCGGAATCGTATGCCGCGGGCAAAAGCGGACTGGCGCAGCGCGGCTCGGCACTCGCGTGACCCGGGCCAAGGACGCGAAGCGGCACCCGCTCAAGGTGCGCATACTGGATTCCCGTATCGGTCGCGAGTTTCCCCTTCCGGCCTATGCAACGGCGGGCTCTGCGGGATTGGATCTGCGGGCCTGCATTGATGCGGACCTGCTGCTCGAGCCCGGCAAGGCTGAGTTGATTCCCACCGGGCTCGCCATCTACGTTGAGGATCCCGGCCTGGCCGCCGTGATCCTGCCCCGCTCGGGACTGGGACACAAACATGGTGTGGTGCTGGGAAACCTGGTGGGGCTGATTGATTCGGATTACCAGGGGCACCTGATGGTGTCGTGTTGGAATCGCGGCCGCGAGCCGTTCACGGTGCGTCCCGGCGAGCGGATCGCGCAACTGGTTGTAGTGCCGGTGGTGCAGGTCGAGCTCGAGATCGTGGAGGACTTTTCGGCCACCACACGGGGTGGCGGCGGGTTCGGTCACTCAGGCAGCCACTGACGCGGCGGGTTGGCGTGCCGGCGGACGAGCCGGCTGTTGACCACTCAGTTGGCTGCTGCGCGCAGCTCGCGGTACCGTTCGATGTCCGCCTGGAACTGCGATTTCAACGTGGTCACTTCTTCGGTTTTCCTGGTCAGCGCATTGCTTTGCGTGCGCAGATCATTGAGGGTGCGCACCAGGTCTTCCGCCACATCGTCCGGCATTCTGGCCGCACCGGGTCGCGCGCTGTACGGTCTGAAATTCTTCGCGCGGGTCTGCAAGGCGCTGAGCCTGGAATGCAGGCTGTCTACATACTGCTCCGCCGCAACCCGCTGGCCACGCAGCTGGCCCAGACGTAAGTCCCGCAACGCCTCTATATCTTTCACCGACGTATAGGTGTTCATCAGGAAGGCGTCATGCTGCTTCTGCCGCAACACGTTTTGTTGGATGCGCTCCGCGGCGGCCATCTGCTCCGGAGTCTTCTGCGCGTCGAGTCGGCGCACTTCGACGCCGCGGCTGTTGAGGACTGCACGTTCCTTCTGGGCATATTGCGGAGGAATGCTGTCACCGTAGTGCACAACGCCCTGCTCGTCGGTCCAGCGGTACGTGACAGCGTCCTTGTTGCCAGAGCTGTTGGCAGCATGGACTGCACCAGGTACCCACCCGATGAATGCAACTAGCATTCCGAGCATGCCCGGCAACAACCGCACTGACATTGAAAGCCCCCCGACCGTTTGGATACAACTCTACTATATTGACTGAGTCTGCCTGAGTCGCAAGTCTCAGCTCACACCATAACGTTGTCGATAGTCGCGTAACGATGTGAGCTGTTCGGCAGAAATCCTCGCCTGCCCGTCGGGGGGGTTGGAAAGCGTCTCAATCAGATCGGCGAGTGTGACGACGCTCACACAAGTCAGACCCTGCTGACTCTCGATCTCCTGCACTGCGGAGAGCTGGCCCTGGCCGCGCTCCTGGCGGTCGAGCGCGAGCGCTACGGCCACCGGCTGTGCACCCGCATTGCGAATGATTTCGAGCGATTCGCGGACCGCAGTGCCCGCAGTGATCACATCGTCCACAACGAGGACTCGCCCACGCAGCGGGCTGCCCACGACAATGCCGCCTTCCCCGTGATCCTTCGCCTCCTTGCGGTTGAATGCATACGGGACATTCCGGCCGTGCTGTGTAGAAAGCGCAATGACAACCGCCGTGGCGAGCGGTATGCCCTTGTAGGCCGGCCCGAAGATCATGTCGAATTCCACGCCGGAACGCAGGATCGCCGCGGCATAGCACTGGCCCAGCACGGCCGCCGCGTCGCCATCACTGAACAGTCCCGCGTTGAAGAAATACGGACTCTCGCGCCCGGATTTCAGCTTGAAGTTGCCGAAGCGCAGCGCATCCCGCGACAGGGCGAGATCGATGAATCTGAGCTGATAGTCCTGCATGCGTTGCCGTCTGGGTGAAATGTGCGCGCGACGGTGCCACCGGTTGCTTTGTACTGTCAACGAGTGTCGTGCCAGTATCCCCCCGTCCGGTCCAAAACCGAGGATGACGAGCATTGAGCGTTGCGCGCGATACGGTGGCTGCGACGGGGCCAAAGGCCCCGTCCTTACGGCAGATCCTGGCGAGTCCGAAGATGCTGGCCATCATGGTGATGGCGGCGGCGTCCGGTTACCCCAACCAGTTGACCGAAAGCGCTCTGCAGGCGTGGCTCAAAGACTCTCACGTCTCAAATACGACCATCGGCGTCATGTCGTATGTGGCGTTGCCTTATCTCCTCAAGTTCCTCTGGGCGCCGTTCGTGGATCGCTTTCCGATGCCGTTTTTGGGACGCCGTCGCGGATGGATTCTGGTTACGCAAATTCTGCTGGCCGTGGCGATAGCGTTCTTCGCCCTACAGGACCCGGCGGTCGCACTCTTCCCGGTCGCGGCCTGTGCGGTAACCATCGTGTTTCTGTCAGCGACTCAGGACATCAGCATCGATGCGTATCGCACCGATGTCTCGCTGCCCAGTGAGCGCGGGCCCGCGGCGGCCGCATCCAATCTGGGATATCGCACCGCTGCGTGGCTCGCGTCCGCGGTAGCGTTGCTGATTGCCGATCAATTTGGCTGGCGCCCGGCGTTTCTGATCCTGGCGGGGATCATGATGCTGTTCTGCATCTCAACCTGGCTCGCACCCGAGCCTGCGCAGGTCCAGCAGGCGCCGCGCTCATTGCGTGAGACGGTCGTGATACCGCTGCAGGAGTTGTTGGCCGGCCCTGGAGCAGTCGCGCTCATAGGGGTTGTGCTGTTGTTCAAGATCGGCGATGCCTTCGCCATGAAGCTGTTCACGCCATTCATGCTGGACATCGGCTTCTCGAAGACGGAGCTGGCGGTCATCGTCAAGGGTTTGTTCACCGGCAGCGCGCTGGTCGGCTCGGTTCTCGGCGGCATCCTGATGGTCAGGCTGGGCCTGTTGCGCTCGATGTTGATATTCGGCATTTCGCAGGCAGTGAGCAATCTGCTGTACTGTGCGTTGGCGGCCGCTGGCAAGAGCTATCCGCTGATGGTGGCGGCTGTCGTGATCGAGCATGTGGCAGGGGCCATGGGTAACATAGCGCTGGTTGCCTTGATCATGGCGTTGTGTGATGTCAGGTACAGCGCCTTTCAGTATGCGTTGATGTCGTCCATCGCGTTGCTGCCGCGTTACGGGTTGGGCTATCCGGCCGGCTGGGTCGCCGACCATGGCGGTTGGTATGTCTATTACGTTGTCAGTTTCGTGGCGGCCATGCCCGGGCTGATCATCGTGTGGCTGACCAGGAACAAGATTGAGGCGCTGGATCAGCGGCGAGCATGAGTGGCCCGCGCCAGATTGATGTGGAGCGGGTCATCTGCCGGTTGGACGATCTGGGTGAGGCCGGTGCACGCGGGTTTGCCATCGGCACCGGCGATTGGCCGTTGCGTGGCTTCGTCGTTCGGATCAATGATCAGGTACGCGGTTTTATCAACAGCTGTCCGCATGCCAGGCATCCGCTCAACCTGAAGCCGCATCAATTCCTGACAGCGGATGCCGCGCTCATCCTGTGCTCATCGCACGGAGCGCTATTCGAGAAGCTGACGGGTTATTGCGTGGCCGGCCCGTGCGCCGGGCAATCGTTGCGCACGGTACCGCTCGCGATTGAAAACGGCTTTGTGATGTTGGCCGACGATGTTGACCCGCTGGCCCTGGCTGACTGAAGTCGATTGAGCCGCCGCGAGCCGGTTGCCCCGCGGATTTACGCGCTATTCGAATAAATCGATTCCATCCAGCGAGCTGGCGCGCAGCGTGCTTTCGTCGCCCGAAATATCACTACCCGTCGCGGAGTCATCGGTTGATTCAACATCCACCGAGCCCGACCAGTCCTCCGGCGGCTCGGCCGCCTCGAGCGCCCGGTCCGCCCACTGACTGTCCCAGTCCTCGGTATCCATTTCCTCGACGGTCCCGTCGAAGTACTGGATCTCGATCGTGCCGTCGTCTTCATCGAACGCCACGACTTCAAACGAGTCGCCGCCGGTATGTCGATACCACTCGCCGATGGTTGGACTGGGAGCCGTCATGAGCGTGACCCGCAAGACCAGGAGGGTCACTCGATGTTGCACCTCGAGGGGGGCGCTTTCAAGGAATTATTCTGCTCTCGCGCGGCACCATGCGAGAGCCGTGTGCACTGCGCGGTCAGCGACGCTCGAACGCGAGATCCCACACACCGTGACCCAGGCGTTCGCCCCGTTTCTCAAAGCGAGTGGGATTGCGTTCCGTGGGCCGCGGAACGAACCTTTCATCCGGTGAAATGTTGTGCAGCCGGGGATTGGCATTGAGCAATTCCAGCACAGCATCCGCATAGGGTTGCCAATCGGACGCAAAGCGCAGTACGCCACCCGCGCACAGCCGGTCGGTGACCAACTCAACGAACGGCGCCTGGACCAATCGCCGTTTGTGATGACGTTTCTTCGGCCAGGGGTCCGGAAACAGGATGACCACCTCGGCCAGGGTTTGCGGCGCAACCTGGTGCGTCAAAACTTCAACGGCATCGTGGCAGATGAGCCGCGCGTTGGGCAGCTGGTGCTCCTCCAGGCTCAACATGAGGCGACCCACGCCGGGGCGATGAACTTCGATTCCGAGAAAATTGCGCTCCGGGTGAGCGGTTGCCTGGGCAGCCAGGTTGTCCCCGTTACCGAAGCCGATCTCCAGGGTGACGGGCGCCGTCCGGCCGAAGGCGGCGTCGAGGTCGAGGTGGGCTGGTTCGAAGGGGATACCGTATTTGGGCCACAGCAGCTCCAGCGCGCGCTGCTGTGCTTCCGTGATCCGACCGCCTCGCATCACGAATGAGCGGATGGAGCGGGGGTGTTCTATCTCGGTCAAGGGTATTCTCCGACTATCGAAAGTCGCCTGCGGCGCTTTCGATGGGGACGCCCAGTCACGCTAGCGAAAGGCGCGACTTTCGCTTCGCTAAATCGGTCGCCCTGTGCGCGGATCGATTCGGATCGTGGGCAGGCCCACTGCTTTCCATTCGGAGATGCCACCGGCCATGTGCGCCGCGGGTTGACCCTGTGCGAGGCGCTGCCGTGCAGCGGTCAGGGACCGTCCGCCGGCCGCACAGGAGAACACGACCTGGCGTGACTCATCGGGTGGCAGCAGAGTCACATCGAACGTGGACAGTGGATACAACAAGGCACCGGGGATTCGCTCGGCGGCGTATTCGGCCGGTTCGCGAACGTCAACCAGCACGATGCGTCCAGCGTCGAGCAGCTCTTTGACCTCTTCGGGGTCGTATTCGGTTACCTGGTCGGGAGTGGTGTGCGGCATGCGGGTATTGTACCCCGACCGTGCGATCCGGCGCACGCGACCAACGGTTCGTCGCGCCTGACTGGGCGACCGGCTGCGCTGTGGTATACGTCGGCGATGAACAGAATCGCACTCCCAGCAGGTCTGGTTTGTCTTTGGGCGCTGATGCAATCCGCGGCCGGCGCCGACGAAAAGCCGGGAGCGCCCGCGGGCTCCCTGCTCGAGTCCTGTCAGACGGACGTCAAGGGTGACAAGAAGGAAGAGTGGAAGCGGGAACCGAAAGCCGAAAGCTCGGTGACCCAGCATCACCTGTCTGCCGGTGGCAAGGGATTCGACTACACGGCGACCGCCGGCACCCTCGTCATCCGCGACGATGATGACAAGCCCATCGCCAACATCGGCTACGTCGCGTACACGCGGCGGGACACGAAGGACATCGGCCAGCGGCCGATTCTGTTTGCATTCAATGGTGGTCCGGGGTCATCGTCACTCTGGCTCCACATGGGCGTGTTGGGTCCGAAGCGCGTGATCGTGGCGGATCCGACTCCAACCCCACCACCCCCTTACAAGACCGTAGACAATGAGTTCGGCGTGCTGGACAAGGCCGACCTCGTCATGATTGATCCGGTCGGCACGGGCCTGAGCCGCGCGGTGTGCGACAGGAAGGACGAGGATTTCTGGGGTGTTGACCCGGACATCGACTCGGTCAGCCGCTTCATTGCCCAGTATGTCAGCGACAACAACCGCTGGACTTCGCCGAAGTATCTGTTCGGAGAGAGTTACGGCACTACGCGTGCAGCTGCCATCGTCGACTACCTGCGCTCGCGTCGCTCGCTGGCGTTCAACGGACTGGTGCTCGTGTCCGTTGCAACTGACATCGAGGCGATTTTCGCGGAGCTGCCCGGAAATGAGCGGCCGTACGCGGCATACCTCCCGGCGTACGCGGCTGTGGGTTGGTATCACCACATGATCCCAGGTCAGCCGGCGGCTCTCGAACCGTTTCTGGCAGAAGTACGCCGCTACTCAACCGGCCCGTTTACTGCCGCACTGTTGAAGGGTGACGCGTTGTCTGACGAGGAGCGCGATGCCGTAGCGGAGCAGGTCCACAAGTACACGGGCCTGAGCGCGGAGTACGTGAAGGCGGCGAACCTGCGGATTGCCGAAGTTGCCTTCGCGCACGAGTTGTTGAAATCGCGGCGCCTGACCATCGGCCGGCTGGATGGGCGATTTGCCGGACCGACCCAGGATCCCCTGCAGAAGTACGCTGACTACGATCCCCAGTCGGCGGCCATCAGCGCGGCGTTCACGGCGGCCTTCCAGGACTACTATCATGTTGATTTGAAGTTCGGCCAGGGTCGTACCTACCGGGCGACGAACTTCACGATCGGCGAGCACTGGAAGTGGACCCACAAGCCGATTGACGCCGAAGGCGAGCAGCCCATCGTCAACTCGGGAGTCGACCTGGCCCAGGCGCTGGTCCAGGACGCCAACCTGAAGGTGCTGGTTCTCAACGGTTACTACGACCTCGCAACCCCGTTTTCAGCCACCGAATACATGATGGCGCACCTCGGTCTGCCTCCCGGTACTTCATCCCGTATCCAGATGAAGTATTACGAGGCCGGGCACATGATGTATGTAAACCCGCCCTCGCTGAAGAAGATGAAAGGGGACGTGGACGCTTTTATCGACGCCACGCACTAGTTCGAGCTCGCCTGCATCCGGATCCACGCCTCAGCCGTAGTTGAGGCGATGGATACCGTAAATTTGCCAAGACCTTGGGTTTGCGCGCATTAGAATGCGCGCACCCCGGCGATCAAGCGAGCCCGCATGAGCCCTGGAGCGCAATCGGCCGACTTTGACCAGCAGCTGCAGTCGCTCCTGGCCCGCTGCGCCGCGGCAGATGCGAGCGCCCTCGAGCGCGTGTACGAGCTGGCGTCACCTCTTCTATTTGCCTGCCTGACTCGGATGCTCCGACGGCGCGCGCTTGCCGAGGAAGCGTTGCAGGACGTGTTCGTGAGCATCTGGCAGCGGGCGGGACAGTTTGAGACCGCGCGCGGTCGTCCCATGGCCTGGATGATGTCGATAGCGCGTTATCGGGCCATCGATCTGCTCCGCCACGAGCGGTCGGCGCCGATTCTGGTTCCTGACCTGCCGGAGCGGGCCGAGTCGGCTGATGAGTCAAAGGAGGAGTCCGCTTCCTGGATGCCGACGGCAGGATTGTTGGAACGGTGCCTGGCCTTACTCAATGACCAGCAACGCAGCTGTCTGGAGCTCGCGTACGTCGGGGGCAACTCTCATGAGGATATTTCGCGTCTGACCGGCAACCCGCTGGGGACGGTCAAGAGTTGGATCCGGCGCGGGCTGCAGAGCCTGCGCAAGTGCCTGGAGTCCTGATGTGAACCCGGCGGACCATCCTGAAATCATTGATTCCCTGGCGGCCGAGTATGTGCTGGGCACATTGCGGGGGCCGGCACGCCTGCGATTTGAGAAATGGCGCGCGCGTGTGCCGCTCGTCGACGAGCGCTGCCGCTTCTGGGAAGACAATCTGATGCACCTCGCCAAAGGTTTGCGACCGATCCGGCCGCCTGCTCACGTGTGGCAGGGAATCCGGCTACGCCTGAATCTATCGCGCGGCTCGCCGCAACGGCGGCCCGGGCGTACCTGGGCGATCGCTGCAAGTGTGTTGCTTCTGGCGGGTTTGTCGGCGCTGCTCTACTGGCGCAGCACCGAACCGGGCAAGTTGTCTGCAGTTGCAACGATCGCGACGCCCACGGGTACTCAGTTGTGGGAGGTTGATGTTTATCGCACCAGCGGCCGCTTGATCATGCACACGGGGCAACTTCCCGCGCACGCCGCCGATCGCGACTTTGAGTTGTGGGCGCTGCCCACGGGGGGTAAGCCTGTTTCGCTGGGTCTGATGCCCTATAGCGGTACGGCCCAACGCACGCTGACAGACGTACAGAAACAGGCGCTCGCCAACTCGGCGCAAGTCGCGATTACCGTGGAGCAGGTTGGCGGGTCGCCGACGGGTCAGCCGACGACCACGCCGGTGTTTGTGGCGCCGTTGCGGGCGGCTTCATAGGCCCGCGCCATCGCACAAAAAAACGCGCCAACCGCATTACTGGCTGGCGCGCTCGTGAAGCAGAAACTTCCAGTATTGCGCGATCAGAACGAAACGAATGCGCCGACGTTCGCCACCCAGGCCTTGTTCTCGTCGCCGACCTGGTTTTTCGACCACATCGTGGTGCCTTCGGCAAGCAGCATCAGGTTCGGTGTCAGCTGGTCGTAGACGCCCAGGCTGACTTTGTCATTGAGCTTCACCAGGGTGGGGTTGACTTCATTGTCGGCGCGGCTCAGCCGGCTGGTGCCGTAGTTGACACCCAGCTTGTAGTTGGTGTCCGGAATCTTGTAGGTCACCTGGGCGAGTGCGCCGTAGGATTTGCGGTTCTCGCCGTAGCCCGGGCTCGTGGGATCCGTGTCGGCGGAGTTGATGAACAGCCCCGTCGTGCCGAGGCCCTTGGCGTAGTAGCCCCAGGCGGCAACCTGGAATCCCATGGGGAGGTCGTACTTGCCGCCGAAGTCGAAGCCGGTTCCGTCATAGGATACCTTCTGGCCCGTGATGAGGTTCCCCAGTGCGTCGGAGCGCTGGAATTCCTGCTTTTCGTAGATGAACGAAGCCGACAGGTACAGAGGGCCGTCTGTTTTGTAGGCGACCTTGCCGTGGAAGCCCGGGGTGGCCTTCGGAGTCGGTCCCGTGCCGTCCGTCAGCGATTCCAGCGGGTCGAAAATACCGATCGTGACCTTGACGCCGTTGAGATCAGGGGTCGTGTAATTGATCTGCGCCAGCCAGTCCGTGTAGATGTAGCCGTAGCCTATCGAGCCGAGCGACGTGTTGGTCGGTGCCGCGTTGCTGCCATTGGCCCCCACGCCGAGCAGTGTCATGTCGTTCAGGATCGCGTCAGCCCCGAAGAGGCCGATGTTGCGGCCCGCCAGCACGGTGCCCATCTCCTTGTTGCCGAATGTCAGGAAAACCTGACGAACATCCAGTCCGGCGGTACCGAGCGCGGTGTTGCGCGCGCCTGCCGTATTGCCGAGGTTCGGGCTGCCACCGTCGTTGGTGCTGATTCCGGGATAGAGACCGAACGTGACACCAATGTCGTACCCCGCCTGGGTCGTTGCGGCACTGATGCTCAGGGCCGCGGGCAACAAGCCGTTGCTGACCGACGAAGAGGACCTTTGACCGTCGCCCGGAGCGACGCAGGTCAGTCCGCCGCCGATCGTCTTGGCGCTGTCGAGCGATTCGCAGTTGGAATAGATGTAGT
Source organism: Gammaproteobacteria bacterium (assembly GCA_034668025.1). Classification (GTDB taxonomy): domain Bacteria; phylum Pseudomonadota; class Gammaproteobacteria; order Steroidobacterales; family Steroidobacteraceae; genus 13-2-20CM-66-19. The sequence goes on from JAXDQF010000391.1 coordinate 28,876, forward strand.
CAGCATTGACGTTGCCATCGAAGCTGAGTTTCCAGTCGCCTGCAGTGACATCAACAGCGTGTGCGGCGGGTGCACACATTGCTGCCAGCGCTGCGGCGATTGAGAACCGAATATGTTGCTGTTTCATGGGAGCGTTCCTTCGAGTTGTCCGGCGGTGCGCGCTCACCTGTTTTGCGTCGCGTTACGCGCTGCCACATTCAGACTCCGCGACGACGGCGTGCATGCGGGTGCAACCGCCATGCCAGCCCCGGGAAGTCGCGCAATGCACGTGTCCTCTACGCAACAGAAGTTTTGAGATGGGTCATAACGTGTTCCATTTGGAGGGGTGTTTGATACAAAGTTGTCACGCAAATGGAACGTGTCGACCCATGAGCCGCCTCGCGGCAAGTCAATTGCTGCAGTGAGAGAGGCCTAAAGCCGGCTTGCAGTGATCGCCGCGACGTGTTTCTCTAGCGTGACACTGTAACGGCACGCCTGCTGCAGAACAGTGACTGTGTGAGGGGGAAATCGTATGGCAAACGCAACGGGTATCAGGCGCTCGGACGAGCTTCTGCGCAGCGGCCACGGCTTCGCTGAAGTCAACGGCGATGCTGTCGGTCAGAGTCTGGATGTTCGCGATCGACGGGATCGCTGTGAGCAGTTGATTGCTACAGCGGCTCTCGAGTTGGACCGCCTGTACGAGCGGATCTGCGAGTCGGGTTGTGTCTTGTTGCTTACAGACAGCGATGGAGTAATCCTCCATGAGAGATCAACCGCAATGTTGAAGGGCGCATTTCGCGTCCAGCGGAGCGGAACCCCGGCGTCGCGCTCGCTTTCACAGGAGCGTGATGTTGCCCTGGCGAGCTACAGAGCGGCACAACATGCGCTGACTCTGGAGGATCTCGCGGGGGAAGATCCGCAGATGCTGCGTAATGTGCGCAGCGCATATCGGATTGCCGATTCAGGTGTCTCGGTGCTCATCCAGGGTCCGACAGGTTCGGGCAAGGAAGCGTTCGCGCACGCCATGCACCTGGTGAGTCGGCGCGCCGAGCGGCCGTTTGTCGCTGTGAACTGCGCGGCCATTCCGGAAACTCTGATCGAAAGCGAGCTGTTTGGTTACAAACCGGGGGCTTTCACCGGCGCGCGCAAGGAGGGTATGCGCGGGAAGATCCTGCAGTCCGCGGGCGGTACTCTGTTTCTCGATGAAATCGGCGATATGCCCCTGACCCTGCAAACACGGCTGCTGCGCGTGTTGGAGGAGCAGGAGATTGTGCCTCTGGGCAGCGAGACTGCCATCAAAGTCGACCTGCACGTGCTCGCGGCCTCTCACCGCAACCTGCGGGAGATGATTGCCAACGGTACGTTCCGCGAGGATCTGTACTACCGCCTCAACGGAATCACGCTCGAGCTGCCGGCGCTACGCGATCGCGCTGACAAGGAGCGTGTGATTCATCATGCGCTGGCCGCTGAAACCGGCAACGGCCGGCCGGCGGCGATTGAGATGGATGCTTTGCAACGGTTGGTTGCCTATCCCTGGCCGGGCAACATCCGTGAGCTGCGCAATGTCATTCGGACGGCACTGGCGATCTGCGAGGGAGGCGTCGTTCGTGGGATCGATCTGCCGCGGGAGATCCGCGAGGCGGAATCCAACAATGGCACCGGCTCGACGTCCTCGTTGATGCAGGGGTCGATGTCGGGGGGTGCTGAATCGAGCGCGCCAGTGAATCCTTTGAAGGCCGCCGAGCGGGCGGCATTGGTCCGCGTGATCGCGGAATGTCACGGCAACATGACGCGCGTGGCGGCCCAGCTCGGCATGAGCCGCAATACGTTGTATCGGCGGATGAAGCGTCACGCGATTCCCCTGGCGCACGGGAGCTGACGATTCTTCACGGGACTTTGGCTGACTAAACCTCTGGCCCAGACTTTGCACGAGCGGTAGCTGCAAAGCACTTTCGCGCAGTCTTGCCGCTTGCGGCGGGCCTTTCCCCCACGGGAAAGGATCCCGTGCTCGGCGGAGCCAGGGCATGAAGGACAAAATAGTGTCCCGCACGAGCAGGGTTCGGCTCGCTTCGGGACGTCAGCTGCAAAAGGACCCCGCGGGAGATGGCCATTTCCTGGCCGGTCCAGCGGGTGTTGTGCAACTCAATGAGAGCGCTGCCGCGATATTGGCGCTGTGCGACGGCACGCTGACGCGCGAGCAGATCATCGCGCGCGTTCTCCCTCGATCAAAGGACGATAGTTTCGCGGTCGATGTACGCGAGTTCCTCAATGCCGCCCGGCGTCGGGGTTGGATTGTAGAGGACTGAGCTCGCGCTAAAGCTGGCTATGCTTGAACACGGCGGTGCCACGTGACTTCAGCACCCGGTGGATCAAGATGAAAACGTAGTACGTCGCCAGGCACCACACTACTCGCATGATCGTTGGCGTGGCGCCGGTCGTCGGCCAAATCGCCTGTCCTATCAAGGGCGCGGCAAACCAGCCGACCACGAGCAGAGCGATGACTGCACCAAAATAAACTCTTCCGGGGGGTGCCAGATGCAATGGGCCGGCGCCTCTGCGGGCGTATTGCATACGCGTCCGAAGCCAGATCATTCCGACGATGAAGAACGATGTGAAAACGACGGTCAAGTCTTGAGCATTCATGCGCACACTCCGAGAATGCTTAGTTTAGAGCAGCGGAGGAGAAAACGATGGACCTTCAACTGAGAGACAAGCTGGCGGTCGTTTCCGGAAGTACCGCAGGCATCGGCTACGCGATTGCGGAGGCGCTTGCTAAAGAAGGTGCGCGCGTCGTCGTCAACGGGCGTACGCAAGCCGCGGTCACCGAAGCCGCATCGAAGATTGGGCACGGCGCCATGGGATTTGCCGGCGATCTGAGTGACGCCGCGAAAGCCGCGGACCTCGTTCGCAAATATCCGGACGTTGACATACTGGTTAACAATCTCGGCATCTTCGAGCCCAAGCCGTTCGAGGAAATCCCGGACGAGGACTGGCGGCGGTTCTTTGATGTGAACGTGTTGTCGGGGGTACGCCTTGCGCGTGCTTTTCTTCCCGGCATGCGGCGTCGGGATTGGGGGCGGATCATTTTCATCTCCAGCGAAAGTGCCGTCCAGATTCCCTCGGAGATGATTCACTACGGCATGACGAAGACGGCCCAGCTGGCTGTCTCGCGCGGAATCGCCGAAACACTCGCTGGCACCCGGGTCACATGCAACTGTGTGCTCCCGGGCCCCACGCAGTCACGCGGAGTCACCGACTTCGTCGACCAGATGGCCACGGCGAACAAGATGTCCGTCGGGCAGGTGCAGAAGGAATTCTTCGAGCGCGTCCGGCCCACGTCGCTGTTGAAGCGGTTTATTACGCCGGAAGAGGTTGGATCGTTTGTTGCTTTTGTGGCGAGTCCGCTGGCGGCGGCTACCAATGGGGCCGCGTTGCGGGTGGATGGAGGGGTGTTGAAAAGCGCGTTCTAACCACCGCGCTCCCGGGAAGTCGAACACACCGCAACGTTGTTCGACTTACTTGACCGCGGGACGTTGGTTGTCCGCGGAGCGCACCGGGCGAGCGCCAGTTTTCCGCCCGAGATGCGATCGCCCCCATTTCTCGAGAGCCAGCATCAGCGGCCTCAGAGTTCGACCATGCTCGGTCAATTCATAAACGACTCTGGGCGGCACCTCCGCGAATACAGTGCGGGTGAGGATTCCTTCCTCCTCGAGCTCGCGCAGATGGAGGGTCAGCATGTGTTGGCTGACGCCCGGTATCGCCCGCTTGAGCTCATTGAACCGGCAGGATCGACGCGCCAGCTGCCAGAGAATCAGTATCTTCCACTTACCTTCGAGAACGGCGAGAGTCGCGGCAATCTCCGGCGGCGGCTCCTTCAGTTCCCGGCTGGGGCAGGTGTCCGGATCGCGTTCAGCCATGATTTTCCCATTAGTCATGTTTTTCATCCTATACCATAATATTCATCCTACTTGAGGAGTCGATAGTACACCTATATCGTCGTGCTACACGATCGAGGCACGAGGCTGCAGATGAATTCCAAACCACGCATCGCCATCATTATCGGTTCAACCCGTCCCACGAGGTTTGCCGACAAACCGACGCAGTGGATTTACAAGCAAGCGCAGGCGCGCGGCGACATCGATGTGGAGCTGGTTGATCTGCGCGACCATGCGCTTCCGTTTTTCGATGAGATGGCTTCCAACATGTGGGTGCCCAGCAAGAACCCCGAAGCGATCCGCTGGCAGGAGACGGTAGGTCGGTTCGACGGCTACATATTTGTGGTCTCCGAATATAACCACTCCCTCACGGGCGTGCTGAAGAACGCGCTCGATCAAGCCTACAAGGAGTGGAATCGCAAGCCTTTCACCGCCATCGGTTACGGCAGCGTCGGCGCCGCACGCGCCATCGAGCATTTGCGGGGAGTTGGTATCGAGCTACAAATGGTCTCGACCCGTGGCGCGATACACATCAGCGGCGGCGATTTCATGACCGTGCATCCGCGCGGCCCCAACAAACCCATTGAAGAAATTGAGGCGCGCCTGCTGCCCGCGGCGAAGACGGCGCTCGATGAGCTCGTCTGGTGGGCCAAGGCAACGATGGCCGCCCGAGCCGCCGACCGGCAGGACGCGGCTTGAGGGGCGTGTCATGAGCGGCGATCGGTTGCCAACTTATTTCCTGAGTCATGGCGGCGGCCCGTGGTCTTACATGGACGGGCCGGGTCGCCAGGGCTACGCCAAGCTCGAACAGTCACTCGTTGACATGAGGCCCGAGCTGAAATCGCGCGTGCAAGCCATCCTGATGATTTCCGGACACTGGGAAGAAATCGGCTTCGCCATTTCCTCGGCGGATCAGCCCGGAATGGTCTACGACTATGGCGGCTTTCCCGACTACCTTTACCGCATACGCTACGCGGCGCCGGGATCGCCCTCGCTTGCCGCGCGCATCCGAGACTTGCTGACCGCGGGCAACGTCTCGGCCCGCCTCGACGATCAGCGCGGCTTCGATCACGGGACTTTCAGCGTCATGCATGTTCTGGCACCCGAGGAGGATATGCCAATCGTCCAGCTCTCGATGGACTCCCGCATGGATCCGGCGCTACATCTTCAGGTCGGCCGCTTGCTCGCCCCGCTGCGCGATGAAGGCGTGTTGATCGTCGGCAGCGGATTCAGCTTCCACAATTTTTTCATACGCGAAGCGCGCGCGGGCGAGAGTTCCAAGGGCTTCGATGCCTGGCTGCAAGACGTGTTGGTCTGCTCAAAACCCGCCGAACGAACGCAGCAACTGATTCGGTGGCAGAAAGCGCCTTTTGCCCGCGCCGCGCATCCCCATGAGGATCATCTCATTCCCCTCATGGTGGCGGCAGGCGCGGCCGAACAGGAGCCGGGTGAATGCAACTTCCATCAGACCGATTTTTGGAATCACCACACCGTATCGAGCTTTCGTTTCGGCACCTGATTCGGCAGACCCACGGCAAGTTCGCACTATTGCTTTGCAATC
>JAXDQF010000392.1:0-25233 GCA_034668025.1 Gammaproteobacteria bacterium
GCGCGAGCGACGTCGCGCCAAGATCGTAAAAAGGTATGCGGCACAGCGGGCTGATCTCAAAGAGCAGATCCGTAGTCCCCGGACGTCTCCGGACGACCGGGCCGCCGCACAGGCGAAATTGCAATCGATGCCACGGGATGCGAGTGCCTCGCGCCAGCGGAATCGGTGCGCAATCACGGGCCGCTCACGCGGCGTGTATCGCAAATTTGGATTGTCCCGCGTGAAGATCCGCGAAGTCGCGTTCCGGGGCGAGATTCCAGGCCTCGTGAAGGCGAGCTGGTGAGGGGCGCGCTATGAGCATGACCGACCCTGTCGCCGACCTGCTGACCCGCATTCGCAACGGCCAGACCGCTGGCAAGCCCGAAGTGCAGTTGGCGTCGTCGAAGTTGAAGACGGCCATCGTCAAAGTATTGAAGGACGAAGGTTACATCGCGGACTTCCGCACCGAGACCGACGGCGGCAAGCCGACGTTGACCATCGGGTTGAAGTACTACGAAGGCCGTCCCGTAATCGACCGCATAGAGCGTGTCAGCCGTCCTGGCCTGCGGATCTACCGCGGCAAGGATGAGCTGCCGAAGGTTCTGGGTGGCATGGGCACGGTGATCGTGTCCACGCCCAAAGGTGTGATGACGGACAAGCAGGCCCGGTCGATCGGACAGGGCGGCGAAGTCCTGTGCATCGTGGCCTGACGTAGAGAACACAAGCATGTCGAGAATTGCCAAAGCACCGGTCGATCTGCCGAAAGGCGTGACGGCGACCGTGTCACCGGAGTCGGTGACCATCAAGGGCGCGAAGGGAACGCTGAGCGTGCCGCTCACCCGTGGGGTGACGGTCGTCCAGGCGGACCAGAAGCTCGAGATCAAGTACACCGATCCGGGCCTGTCGCGGACCCAGGCGGGCGCTACGCGCGCGCACCTTGCGAACATGGTCACAGGCGTCACCAAGGGCTACGACATCAAGCTCGAGCTCGTGGGAGTTGGATATCGCGCCGCGGTGCAGGGCAAGACCCTGAATCTGACTCTCGGTTTCTCGCATCCCGTGACCTTCGCGATCCCGGAAGGCATCACGATGGAAACGCCGACGCAGACGGAGATCATCATCAAAGGCATCGACCGCCAGAAGGTGGGCCAGATTGCCGCTGAGATCCGGGATGTCCGTCCCCCTGAGCCGTACAAGGGCAAGGGCGTCCGCTACTCGGGCGAGAAGATCACCCTCAAAGAGGGGAAGAAGAAGTGATTATTACGAAGAAGCAGCGGCGCCTGCGCCGCGCTATCAAGACGCGGGAGCACATTCGCCAGCTGGGCATCGCTCGCCTGACGATTCATCGCACCGCGCAGCACATTTACGCCCAGGTCACCGAAGCCGATGGCGCGAAGGTGATTGCGGCTGCCTCGACTCTCCAGGAGAAGGTCCGGGAAGGTCTCAAGGGCACCGGCAACGTCGAGGCGGCGAAGGCTGTCGGCCGTGTAATCGCGGAGCGGAGCAAGGCCGCCGGCGTGAGCAAGGTTGCATTCGACCGTGCAGGTTTTCAGTACCACGGGCGCGTGAAAGCGCTCGCCGATGCCGCTCGTGAAGCGGGCCTAGAGTTCTAAGAAGGCATACCTATGGCAAGACCGGAAAAGAGCCAGTCGGGTGACGAGTTCGTAGAGAAGCTCGTTGCTGTGAACCGTACGGCGAAAGTCGTCAAGGGCGGCCGCCAGTTCGGCTTCACCGCGCTCACAGTGGTGGGTGACGGCTCGGGGCGTGTTGGTTACGGCTTCGGCAAGGCGCGCGAAGTTCCCGTCGCGATCTCGAAGGCGATGGCCCAGGCGCGCAAAAACCTGATCAACGTGTCGCTGCGAAACGATTCGCTGCACTACGCAATCAGGGGAGTGCACGGCGCGACGCGCGTGTACATGCAGCCGGCCTCTGACGGTACGGGCGTTATCGCGGGTGGTGGAATGCGTGCGGTGCTGGAGTGCGCGGGTGTGCGCAACGTGCTCGCGAAGAGCTATGGCTCGCGCAATCCGATCAACGTGGTTCGCGCGACCATCAAGGCGTTGGGAAACATCCGTTCGCCGGACGACATCGCAGCGAAGCGCGGTAAGACTCTCGAAGAGATTACGGGCTAACCATCATGGCCGAGAAGACTCACGTCAAAGTCACGCTGATCAAGAGCCTCCATGGCCAGCTGGCAAACATTGCGGCATCCGCTCGCGGCCTCGGCCTGCGGCGGATTCGCCAGACTGTCACGGTCGCTGACACCCCGGAGAATCGCGGGATGATCAACGCAGCCGTGCACCTGTTGAAAGTGGAAAAGCAGGCGTAAGCAGGACCACAGCTCAGGACTAACGATATGCGACTCAACACACTGAAACCCGGCCTCGGATCAAAGCGACCCCGACTTCGCGTCGGGCGCGGTGCGTCCGCTGGACAGGGCAAAACCTGCGGCCGTGGTGTCAAGGGACAGCGCGCTCGCAAGGGTGGCTACCACAAGGTCGGATTCGAGGGCGGTCAGACACCTCTCGACCGTCGGTTGCCGAAGTTCGGCTTCATTTCCGAGATGCAGCGGACGCGCGCCGAAGTGCGCCTCAGCGAGCTGGACAAGGTCGAGGGCGCCATCATCGACATCGAGTCGCTCAAAAAGGCCGGTGTCATCCCGGTCTTTGCCGAGCGCGCCAAGGTTGTGCTGTCGGGCGAGGTCAAGAAGGCCGTAACATTGAAGGGCGTCGGCGCCACCAAGGGTGCGCGCGCGGCCATCGAAGCGGCTGGCGGAACGATCGAAGCGCCGGAAGTCGATCCGGCAGACGTGCCGAAGCCTCGCGACCCCGTGAAGCGGGCGAAGGCTGAGGCCGCGCAGGCCAAGGCCGACGCCGAGGCGCAAGCCAAGAGTGACGCCAAGGCCGCCAAAGTGGACACCCAGGCAGCCAAGGACGAAGCGAAGGCCGCGAAGGCCAGCGCCCGGGCCGCCAAGGCTGAGGCTGGCCCCGGACCGAAGGGTGGCAAGGCCTGAGCCTTCCAATCGGCTACTGAAGCCCCATATAGAGCAGGACACGCTTGGCTAACTCCACATTCAGCAATCCGGCCGCCGGTCTCGGCGACGCTGCCCGTTTCGGGGAGATACGCGGTCGCCTGCTGTTTCTGGTGGGTGCCCTGATCGTGTACCGCATGGGTACGTTCATACCGGTCCCGGGAATCAATCCGAGCGAGGTCGCTCGATTCTTCACGGACCAGTCGAACACCATCCTGGGCATCGTGAACATGTTCTCCGGTGGAGCGCTGTCGCGGCTGTCGATATTCGCGATGGGCGTGATGCCGTATATCTCCGCGTCGATCATCATCCAGATGATGTCGATGGTCATTCCGTCGCTCATGGAGCTGCGGAAAGAGGGTGAGTCGGGGCGCCGGAAGATCACCGAGTACACGCGTTACGCAACGGTGGTACTGGCTGCGTTCCAATCATTCGCGGCGGCGGGAGCTCTCGTGAAGGGCGGCCTTACGCTCGTCACCGGATGGCAGTTTCTGTTTACGGCCACGGTCACCATGACGACCGGGACCCTGTTCCTGATGTGGCTCGGTGAGCAGATCACTGAGCGCGGCATCGGCAACGGCATCTCGATGATCATCCTGGCCGGCATCGTTGCGGGCCTGCCGGGGGCCATCGGCAACACGGCCGAAGCCGTGAATACGGGTGAAATGTCGGGTCCGTTCGCGCTGCTGGTGGTCATCCTGGTGCTGGGCACGACCGCCTTCGTGGTATTCGTCGAGCGGGCACAGCGCCGGATCACGGTGAATTACGCCAAGCGCCAGGTTGGCCGCCGCATGTATGCGGGCCAGACGAGCCACCTGCCGTTCAAGCTGAATATGTCGGGCGTGATTCCGCCCATCTTCGCGTCGAGCCTGCTGCTGTTTCCAGCCACGCTCGCGAGCTTCTTCGGACAGAACTCGGAAGGGCCGGTGGCGACGTTCATGCAGGATATGGCGCAGGCGCTGGGCTACGGCCAGCCGCTGCACCTTGTAATTTACGCGTTGCTCATCATCTTCTTCTGCTTCTTCTATACCGCGCTCGTATTCAACGCGCGCGACACGGCTGACAACCTGAAGAAGTCCGGCGCGTTCATCCCGGGCATTCGCCCCGGGCAACAGACGGCCGAGTACATCGATAAAGTACTGACGCGCCTGACTTTGTGGGGTGCTCTGTACGTGACGGCAGTCTGTTTGCTGCCCGAGATTCTGGTTTCGTCGCAGGGTGTGCCGTTTCATTTCGGTGGCACGTCCCTGCTGATTGTGGTGGTGGTCGTGATGGACTTCATGTCGCAGCTGCAGGCTCACATGATGTCGCATCACTATCCGGGTCTGCTCAAGAAGGCCAATCTGCTCGGCTACGGCCGAACGGGTTCGGGTGGTGGGTAATGTTTAATTTTGCCTGCGCGGAGCGCATGACATGAAAGTACGTCCGTCGGTCAAGAAGATCTGCAAGAACTGCAAGATCGTACGCCGTCACCGCGTGGTCCACGTGATCTGTACATCGGATCCGCGGCACAAGCAGCGGCAAGGCTAATTTGGTGATTAATCCTCACACACGTACAATGCCGCGCTTTTTTCGCGTCATTGGTGGGCGGTAGAGATATATGGCACGTATAGCTGGCATCAACATACCGATGAACAAGCACGTCTGGGTCGGGCTTACGCACATATTTGGCGTGGGCGTGGCTCGTTCGCGGGCTGCTTGTGAGGGCGCGGGGGTCAACCCCCACACCAAGGTGAAGGACCTGACCGAGTCGGAGGTGAATGCCATCCGCTCGCAGATCGCGAAGTTCGCGGTCGAAGGCGACCTGCGCCGCGAAGTCTCCATGAACATCAAGCGCCTGATGGACCTCGGTTCGTACCGCGGCATCCGTCACCGCCGCGGGCTGCCGGTCCGTGGTCAGCGCACACGTACTAACGCACGTACCCGGAAGGGTCCGCGCAAGCAGGCGGTCAAGCTCAACGCACCGCCGGGCAAGACCTAAGAGGCATACAGCTAAATGGCCGAACAGAAATCAGGCTCGAACAGCGCTCAGCAGAACGCTGCCAACGCCGCCAAGAAGCCGAAGAAGGCTCGCAAGAACGTGCTCGATGCGATCGCGCACGTCCATGCATCCTTCAACAACACGATCATCACGATCACCGATCGTCAGGGCAACACGTTGTCCTGGGCGACTTCAGGCGGCTGCGGTTTCCGCGGCTCGCGCAAGAGCACGCCGTTCGCCGCGCAGGTTGCCGCCGAGAAGGCCGGCACTGCCGCGCAGGAACACGGGGTGAAGAACGTGGAAGTGCGTGTTGGTGGCCCTGGCCCCGGCCGCGAGTCCGCAGTCCGTGCACTGAACAATTGCGGTCTGAAGATCACCAGCATCGCTGACGTCACGCCGATTCCGCACAACGGCTGTCGTCCGCCCAAGAAGCGTAGGGTTTAAGTATGGCGCGTTACACTGGTCCTACCTGCAAGCTCGCCCGCCGCGAGGGCACGGATCTTTTCCTCAAGAGTGGCGCGAAGCCCCTCGAGAGCAAGTGCAAGTTCCAGGTGCCGCCGGGCGGCATCAAGGGTGAGCGCCGCCAACGGTTGTCCGATTACGGCACCCAGCTGCGCGAGAAGCAGAAGCTGCGTCGCATGTACGGCGTGCTCGAGCGTCAGTTCTCCAACTATTACACGGAGGCTGCACGCCGTGCGGGCGCCACCGGTGAGAACCTGTTGAAGCTGCTCGAGTGCCGCCTGGACAACGTTGTGTACCGCATGGGCTTTGCGGCGACTCGCGCCGAGGCTCGTCAACTCGTCAGCCACAAGTCCATGCTGGTTAACGAGAAGCCGGTGACGATCGCTTCGTACCAGGTCAAGGCGGGCGACGTCGTGCAGGTACGTGAGAAGTCACGTAAGCAACTGCGCATTCAGGCCGCCATGACCGTGGCTCAGCAGGTTGGTTTGCCGGACTGGGTTGAATTGAACGACAAGGAATTCCGTGGCGTCTTCAAGACGGCACCGGCGCGGGACGACGTCCTGCCCGATATCAACGAGAACCTCGTCGTCGAGCTCTATTCGAAGTGAGCGACTGCCCTGCTTGCCGCAGGGCGGTTGGCTTCGCACAGTATTCGTTTTGAATTGGTATGTTTTGGGGCCGGCACCGCTGCCGGCAAAGTGAGCCGCTATGCAGGGATCAGTCACCGAGTTCTTGAAGCCCCGTGTTGTAAAGGTGCAGCCCGTTGCTCCTCGTCAGGCACGTGTAGTCATTGAGCCGTTCGAGCGTGGCTTTGGCCACACCCTGGGCAACGCGCTACGGCGCGTGCTGTTGTCGTCTATGCCTGGCAGCGCGATCACGGAAGTTGAGATCGACGGCGTACTCCACGAGTACACCAGCATCGAAGGCGTGCAGGAGGATGTGGTCGACATTCTGCTCAATCTGAAGCAGGTTGCCATCCGCATGCACACACGCGACAGCGCCGAGTTGCGCCTTCACAAGAAGGGCCCGGGTCCGGTCACCGCCGGCGACATCCAGACGGATCATGACATCGACGTCGTCAATCCTGACCTCGTCATCGCCAACCTGACGAAGGCCGGCGAGTTGAGCATGAATCTGCGGATCGAACGTGGGCGTGGGTATCGGCCGGCGGCTGCGCGTGTGGCTTTCGAAGAGCAGACACGGCCCATCGGTCGCCTGCAGCTCGACGCCTCGTTCTCACCCGTCCGTCGTGTTACTTACTCGGTCGATGCGGCTCGCGTTGAGCAGCGCACCGACCTCGACAAGCTGGTCATCGACATCGAGACCAACGGCACGATCGACGCTGAGGAAGCAATCCGGCGCGCGGGCAGCATCCTCAAGGATCAGCTGTCAGTGTTCGTCGATCTGCAGGGCGAGGAAGAGGCCGCCACGAAGGTCTCCGAGATGCAGTTCGATCCGATCCTGCTGCGTCCCGTGGACGAGTTGGAGCTCACCGTGCGCAGTGCGAACTGCCTCAAGGCTGAGAACATTCACTACATTGGTGACCTCGTGCAGCGGACGGAAGTGGAGCTGCTGCGCACGCCGAACCTCGGCAAGAAGTCACTGACCGAGATCAAGGAAGTGCTGCAGAGCCACGGACTGATGCTCGGTATGCGTCTCGACGGCTGGCCGCCTGCGGGCCTCAAGCACGACGAAGAACGCGACGTAATTTAAAGGATATTTGATATGCGCCACGGTCTGTCAGGTAGGCAGCTGTCCCGTAACAGCTCGCATCGGCACGCGATGCTCCGGAACATGAGCGTTTCGCTCCTGCGCCACGAGACCATCAGGACCACTCTGCCGAAGGCGAAAGAGCTGCGTCGGGTTGTTGAGCCTCTGATCACTCTCGCCAAAATCGACGGTGATGCGAATCGCCGCCTGGCGTTTGCTCGGCTGCGCGACGCTGACGTCGTCGAGAAGCTGTTCGAGGATCTGGGCCCGCGCTTCAAATCTCGTCCGGGCGGATACACACGCATCCTGCGTATGTTGCCGCGTGCGGGAGACAACGCTCCTATGGCGCTGATGCAACTGGTTGACGGCCCTGCTGCCGTGGTTGCTGGCGAAGAGCCTGCCGCCGCCAAGAAGAAAGGTGCGCGAAAGAAGAAGGCTGCCGCTGCGGATGATGCCGCGCCGGAAGCCGAGGCTGCGCCGAAGCGCACGCGGAAAAAGAAAGCCGCTGCTGCCTGAAGTCAGACGCACTGACTAACTGAAAGGGCTGCCCCACGTGGTGGCCCTTTTTGTTTGTGCGCCAAGACCTCCAACGCAGCCGCCAAAAACCACGCTTTTTGGCGGCGGAAAAGGACCCGGGCTCTGCGCGGCTAGTGCCGCGCCAATGAAACAAGAGCCGGCGTGAAAGAACCCGGGCTCCGCGCGGCCAGTGCCGCGCCAATAAAACCATAGCGCCCTAAGTCTCGTTCTCGTAGGCTGCCCCCGCAGGGGACACGTAAGAATCGCCACGCAGGTCAAGACCTACCGGGGAGACCCATGAGCCTAGCCTCAGAATTCAAAGAATTTGCGATGAAGGGCAGCGTCATCGACCTGGCGGTCGGTGTCGTGATCGGTGCCGCGTTCGGCAAGATTGTCAGCTCACTGGTGGCCGACGTCATCATGCCGCCCATCGGGCAGCTGATCGGCAACGTCAACTTCAGTGATCTTGCACTGCAAATCGGCACGGATCCCACCGGCAAGGCGGTGTTGTTGAAATACGGGGTCTTCATTCAGACAGTGTTTGAATTCCTGATTATTGCGTTCGTGATCTTCATGGCGGTGAAGGGTATCAACCGCCTCAAGCGCCATCCGCCGGCCCCACCACCGGCCGCTCCGCCGCCACCGCCGCGCGAGGAAGTGCTGTTGGAAGAGATCCGCGATCTCTTGAAGAAGCAACGAGCCTGACGTGCGCTCACTGACCCGCGGTTGCCCTGATGGCAGCGCGGGTCAGGTTCTCGCAGCCGGTCGCTGTTACTGCGAGATTGTCTTCGATACGAATTCCGCCGAATTTGCGCAGCGCAGCGACGCGCGGCCAGTTGATGCTGGCACCCCGGGAATCACCTTTAGCTGCGTTCAGCAACTGCTCGTTGAAATAGATCCCCGGCTCCATAGTCACCACAAAGCCTTCCTGCAGGACGCGCGTGAGCCGCAGGAACGGATGTCCCGGTGGGCGGGGTATATCGCCACCTTCGGGTGACAGCATGAATCCCCCGACGTCATGTACCTGCAGGCCCAGCAGGTGTCCGATTCCGTGAGGCAGGAAAACGCTCGACACACCGGTCGCAACGGCTTCCTCCGGGCTACATGAAGTTATGTCGGCAGCCCGTAACAAGGTTGCCGTCAGGTGATGAGCGCGCAGATGGACGTCGCGCCAATCGACACCGGCGTGAATTCCTGCGCACAACGTTTGTTGCATGTCGTCCATGCTGCGGATGAGGGCGGCAAAGTCGGCATCGCGAAACGCATGGGTGCGCGTGATGTCGCTCGCGTAGCCGGCGAACTCCGCGCCGGCATCAATCAGCAGGGAATGCCGTTGCGCCGGAGATTGTGTCTCCAACACCTGGTAGTGCAAAACGGCGCCCCCTTCGTTGAGGGCGATGATCGGGTTGTACGGCAGCTCCTGCTCGCGCAGGCCGCACGCGCGCAGGAACGCCAGCTCGATCTCAAACTCGCTGGCGCCTGCCTGGAAAGCTCGTGCCGCGGCATAGTGGCCCAACGCGCCGAGCCGGCTCGCTTCACGCATACACTCGAGCTCGTACGGCGTTTTAGCAGCGCGTACAAAATCCAGCCGCCGTTTCAGGTCGGGTGGATTGACGGCGGCCACGCCCCAACTCGCCAGTTCCGGGAAAACATCACCGATGTACGCTGTGGTGCTCGCGATCTTCGGGAGCGCCTTACGCGCCGCCTCGTGGTCAGCGACAGCGATGATGTCGAAATGCCGTGTCCAATACGCTTGTGGCAGTGCGGCTGGCTTGTGCCAGTAATCGGGTGGGCTGTGAAAGAGCAGTACCGGCCGTGATCCCGGCTCAAAATAAATGAAGCTGTCCGGTACGTCAGACAAGGGTACCCAGACCTTGAAGGCCGCGTTCACCTG
The DNA here is from genome assembly GCA_034668025.1 of Gammaproteobacteria bacterium. GTDB lineage: Bacteria > Pseudomonadota > Gammaproteobacteria > Steroidobacterales > Steroidobacteraceae > 13-2-20CM-66-19. The sequence goes on from JAXDQF010000392.1 coordinate 9,574, forward strand.
GAAGGAATGCGGTTGATCGTCCTCGAAAATCATGAGAAGCGATCCGGAGTGCACCAGCAGGGCACCGAAACCGCTTGCGGCCAGTGCCTGCGCGGAGCGCTGACAGATTGCGTCGAGGTGCGAACCGAATGCTGAATCCAGCGTGAAATTGAGAGCAGCATGCGATCCAACGGCGGACATCTTTTTCTCCCGCGGTTCCCGAGGTCCGCTTGCCATATTACGCCTCCGCGTGCGATGGTCCGTTGTACCGGCGGATGCTTGGTCCGGAGCGCGTGGCCTGGCGAACACAAACAGGCCGCTGTTCGATGTCGTGAACGACAGACAACTTTGCCTGGCTGTTTCAAAACGACCGTGGACTCTATAGAATTTGCCGTCAGCGATCCGAAGGGACTCGCGGAACGACAAAACTCGTTCGTATTGTTTTCATACCACTCTTGCTTCTCTTTGGGGTACCGATCGATGAACACCAAACTCGCTCTTAGCGCACTCGTTGCGGCGCTGATGCTGACGGCCTGCGCGAAGCAGGAAGCCGCCAGCCCCGACACCGCAGCTGCTCCGCCTGCCACCACTGAAGCCGCTCCCGCTGCACCTGCTGCGGACGCGCCTGCTGCTCCGGCCGCCGATGCTCCGGCTGCTGCTCCGGCTGACGGCACTGCCGCTCCGCCTCCGGCCGACGCTCCTGCCGCGCCGCCGAAGCAGTAAGTAATTCCGTCGGCTCGGGTTCGATAAATCAGGCCCGACCGCGAATTACTTCCAGAGCTTTTGAGCTCGAGACGGCCCGGACGGATCGCAGCGGCGAACTGTCCGGGCCGTGTCTTTTTTCAAGATGTGGTTTTTTGGTTCGACCGTGACTGTCAGTGTCCGCGATGCTCGCCCCTCCAAGAGCGATCGGCTCTGGATTGGCAGTATTTATCGCGAATACCTGGATGACCTCGCATCCTTGAGCACCGGCATTTTCCCGGTGCTGGGCGAAGTGGGTCACCGTGAGCCGGATCAGATCGCCCGCTGGTTCGGTGACCGCAACGCCTTTCCCCTGGTCATTCTCAAGACCACCGAGCGGGTGGGATTCGCAATGGTGGCGCGCAACCAGGCGCCCCCGGGACCGCCCGTTGTTGAGTACCGCATGGCGGAGTTTTTCATCTCCCGTGCCAGCCGGCGCCTGGGCGTGGGTCGGACGGCCGTCAATCTCATCCTGAATCGCTTTGCGGGCCGCTGGGAAATTACCGAGTACCTGCGTAATCCCGCTGCCGTCAGTTTCTGGAGGCGGGTGGTAGCGGGCTACACGCGTGGCCGCTACCAGGAACGGGTGATCAACGGTGAGGTACGTCAGGTCTTCGATTCAAGGGTCGAACGTTCGCGTTGAGTGTGCGGGTTGCACTCTGACAGGCACCGCAGCCACCTGACAGTTTCGCGAGTGTTTTGCGCCGTAGATCGGCCACGAAGCTGCCGCCGGCGTTCGCCGGCAGCACGGCAAGCGCGTCGAGGGTTTTCAACCGAAACCGAATCGACATCAGCCGCCATGCGCTGAAGACCGCGCAGACGGCAACGATGAGTCCCACCAGGAGTGATTCAGCTGTCACGTCAGCCTGCTCCGAGGGCCACCGCCACGTGATAAGTGATGAATGCGGCCGCGTACGCCATGGCGAAAAGATAACCCGCCATCAGCAACGGATAACGCCACGAATTCGTCTCGCGTTTCACGACTGACAGAGTAGACAGGCACTGCGGTGCGAACACATACCAGGCGAGCAGCGACAGTCCGGTAGCGATACTCCAGCTGTTCGCGATGACCGGCAGCAGCGCGCCTTCGAGGTCACCGCTGCCACTCGCAGACATGGAGTAAACGGTGCCCAGTGCGCTGACCGCGACTTCGCGCGCTGCCAGTCCAGGCACCAGGGCGACGGAAATCTGCCAGTTGAATCCCAACGGCGCAAAAATAACTTCCAGCCCCCGCCCGATGATGCCCGCGATGCTGTATTGAATCGCCGGACCCGTCGCGCCCGCGGGAGGCGCCGGAAAGCTGGCCAGGAACCACAACACGACCATCAGTGACAGGATGATGGTGCCCACCCGCCCGAGGAAGATCCGTACCCGCTCCCACAGGCCGAGCGCCAGGTTGCGCCAGATGGGCAGCCGATACTCCGGCAGCTCCAGCAGCAGCGGCTGGTAGCTGGCGCGCATGACTGTCTTTTTCAACACAAAGGCCACTGCCATCGCGCTCAGCACCCCGGCACAGTACAGGGCAAACAGCACCAGGCCGCGCAGGTTGAACAGTCCCACCGTGCGCTGGGGAATGAATGCGCCGATCAGCAAGGCATACACCGGAAGTCGGGCTGAGCACGTCATCAACGGCGCGATCATGATCGTCGCCAGACGATCGCGGCTGGAAGGGATGGTGCGCGCGGCCATGATTCCGGGGATGGCGCATGCGAAGCTGGAGAGCAACGGGATGAATGCCCGGCCCGAGAGACCGACTTTGCCCATCAGCCTGTCGAGCATGTACGCCGCGCGGGGGAGGTAACCTGAATCCTCCAGCGCGAGGATGAATGCGAACAGGATCAGGATCTGCGGCAGAAACACGAGCACGCTGCCGGTCCCGGCGACGATGCCGCTCATCAGCAGCCCGCGCAGCGGGCCTGCGTGCATGTTGTTTCCGATCCAGTCGCTCAACGCGGCCACGCCGGACTGAATGAGGGTCATGGGCACCTGTGCCCAGCTGAACACCGCCTGGAACATCAGGAACAACACCACGGCCAGCAGGATTGGCCCGGAGAGCGGGTTGAGAACGATCGCGTCCAGCCGCGTCAACGCCGCGAGTCGCGCCGGTACCCGATAGCCGATCTCGTCGAGAATCCGGCGCACCTCGCGTTGGGTGGCCTCGATTTCGGCAACAGACGAGGTCGCGGGTGGAGCGGTTACGGGACCCGCTGGTTCTGAGAAATCGTGACCGTCAATCGCCTCGAGGAGCTCGCGCTCGCCACCCGATCGGACTGCCACGGTCTCAATGACGGGGATACCCAGCGCCTGCTGCAACGCTGCCCGGTCGATCCGATAGCCACGCTGCTTGGCGACATCACTCATGTTCAGCGCCACGAGCATCGGGCGGCCGATCCGCTTCAGCTCGAGGACGAGCCGCAGGTTCAGCCGGAGGTTCGTAGCATCGACGACGCACAGCAGGAGATCCGGTGGCAGCTCAGTCGCGTGCCTGCCAAGTACCACGTCCCGGGCAATCGCTTCGTCCAGGCTCGTGGGTTCGAGGCTATAAGCCCCTGGCAGGTCGATCAGGCGGTAAGTGCGCCCGGTATGGGGGCCGACGAATCGCCCCTCCTTGCGCTCGACAGTGACGCCTGGGTAGTTCGCCACCTTCTGGCGGCTGCCGGTCAGGCGATTGAAGAGGGCCGTCTTGCCACAATTCGGCACCCCGATGAGAGACAAGCTAGGTGACGCAGCTAAGGTGCGCGGCACACTTTGGTCGAGCGCCGGGGCTACAGAGGCGTTCACACGGTCTTCCCGGGACGGGAAATCTCCACCCAGATATTTTCGGCTTCGCAGCGCCGCAGAGCCAACGTCGTGTTGCCGACGCGGACGACGAAGGGGTCACGGCCAGGTCGGGTTTCCGCGATGATCTCGATCTGCTCACCGGTGCAGAACCCGAATTCGAGCAGGCGGCGATGGAGGGGCGTGAGCTGTTCAGATCCTGAGCCCACGCTCACGATCACTCCCGCGGCACCGGGTGATAGGGCACTCAAGCTGATGTAACCGGGGTCCAGCGCGACTCCGCCCGGTGCGGCGACTGCGTCCATATAGCCCAGTATATGAGAACAGTTCGCATTTGCAATGAAGCTGTCATCAGCCGCGAACCCGATCACCAGCCAGGAGACCAATCAGGCGTTCCCCCCGGGGGCGTGGGGCGCCTCCGGCGCGGTGACCGCCCGGCATTGGCCGCCGGCCTCGATCCGCGACGGCCGGGCGCGGGGGCAGCTCCCGTCAGCCAGCGCTGGTCGCCGATCGCCTGGCGGTCGTCCGCTCCAGTAGCGGCCTCAGGAACTCGCCCGTGTGGGAGCCCGCGGTCGCGGCGATATCTTCCGGGGTCCCGCGAGCCACAATCTGGCCGCCCGAGTTGCCCCCTTCCGGCCCCATGTCGATGACCCAATCAGCCGTCTTGATGACGTCCAGATTGTGCTCGATAACCACGATCGTATTGCCCTCGTCGCGCAACCGATGGAGAACGTCGAGCAACTGCGCCACGTCGTGAAAGTGCAGTCCGGTCGTCGGCTCGTCGAGGATGTACAGCGTCCTACCCGTCGCTCGCTTCGCCAGTTCGCGCGCGAGCTTCACGCGCTGAGCTTCGCCGCCCGACAGGGTGGTCGCGTTCTGCCCGAGACGCACATACGACAAACCAACATCGGTCAGGGTCTGAAGCTTGCCGGCCACGGCCGGTATGTTCTGGAAGAAACGCAGTGCGTCCTCCACCGTCATGTCCAGCGCTTCGTGAATGTTCTTGCCGCGATAGCGGATCTCGAGAGTCTCGCGGTTGTAGCGCTGGCCTTTGCACACATCGCAAGGGACATAGACGTCCGGAAGGAAGTGCATCTCGACCTTGATGACGCCGTCACCCTGACACGCCTCACACCGGCCGCCCTTCACGTTGAAGCTGAATCTCCCGGCGTCATAACCGCGAGCCCGGGCTTCGGGCACCGCTGCGAAGATTTCGCGCAGCGGCGCAAACAGTCCGGTGTAGGTCGCTGGGTTGGAACGCGGCGTGCGGCCGATCGGGCTTTGATCGATGTCGATGACGCGGTCGATCTGCTCCAGTCCTTCGACTCGCTCACAGGGCGACGCTTCCAGAACGGAGCCATTCAGTTTCGCAGTGGCGTAGCCGAACAAAGTGTCGATGATCAGCGTGGACTTGCCCGAGCCTGAGACACCGGTGACGCATGTGAACAGGCCGAGCGGGATTTCGGCTGTGACATTCCGCAGGTTGTTGCCGGTCGCCCCCCAGATGCGGATCTGTTTGTCCGGTGAGCGCGGTGTGCGCAGTCGCGGCAGGGCAATCTGTCGTTTGCCACTGAGGTACTGCCCCGTGATCGAAGCGGGATTCGCCTGGATTTCCCGCGGCGTACCCTCAGCCACGATTTCCCCACCATGCACGCCGGCTCCCGGCCCGAGATCAACCACGTAGTCGGCCTCGAGAATGGCCTCCTCGTCGTGCTCGACTACGATCACGGTGTTGCCAATGTCGCGAAGCCGCTTGAGCGTACCCAACAGACGCTGGTTGTCGCGCTGATGCAGGCCGATCGAGGGCTCATCCAGGATATACATGACGCCGGTCAGGCCCGAGCCGACCTGGCTGGCCAGGCGGATGCGCTGCGCTTCGCCGCCGGAAAGGGTTTCCGCGCTCCGATCGAGCGTCAGGTAATCCAGGCCGACATCGACTAGGAAACGCAACCGTTGCGCCACGTCCCTGACGATCTTCGAAGCCACCTCGCCGCGCCAACCTGCGAGATTGAGCGAGTTGAAAAACTCGAGAGCACTGCCTACGGTCATGTGGGCCGTCTCGGGCAGGCTGCGCTCAGCAACAAACACGAAGCGCGCCGCACGATTGAGGCGCGCGCCGCCGCAGTCCGGACAGGGCCGCATGCCGAGATACTTCGCCAGCTCCTCGCGTACTGTCGCCGACTCGGTCTCACCGTAGCGGCGCTCGAGGTTCGGCAGGATGCCTTCGAACGCATGGCGCTTGCGGGAAGTTTTCTTACCTTCGGTGTAGCGAAACTCGATGACGTCCTCGCCGCTGCCATACAACAACACCTTCTGGACCTCGGGCGTGAGCTCGATCCAGGGTGTCTCAATGTCAAACTCGTAGTGCCGGGCCAGCGACTGGATGAGTTGGAAGTAGTGGGCGTTGCGCCGATCCCAGCCCCGCACGGCGCCGCTCGCCAGCGACAGGTCTGGACTCACGACCACGCGGTTGGGATCGAAAAACGCCTTGCTGCCCAACCCGTCGCAGGTGGGGCACGCGCCCGCCGGATTGTTGAACGAGAACAATTTCGGCTCGAGGGTGGGCACGCTGTAGCCGCACACCGGGCACGCATGCTTGCTCGAAAAAACCAATTCTTCGCGGTCCGGCTCGTCCAGGAAAGTCAGGCGGGCGAGCCCGTTCGACAGGCGCAGCGCGGTCTCAAAAGACTCCGCGAGCCGTTGGCCGGAGTCGGCACGGACGCGGGTGCGATCCACGACCGCCTCGATCGTGTGTTTGCGTTTCGGGTCGAGCTTCGGAGTGCTGTCCATCTCGTAAATGCGGCCATCGACCCGCACGCGTACGAATCCCTGCGCGGCAAGGTCCTCCAGCACTTGAGCGTGCTCGCCCTTGCGATCACTGATCAGCGGCGCGAGCAGCGCCGCGGGTGTGCCTTCCGGCAGCTTCAACACCTGGTCGACCATCTGGCTCACCGTCTGGGCCGTGAGATCGATGAGGTGATCGGGACACCGAGGAATTCCCGCACGCGCAAACAGCAACCGCAGATAGTCGTAGATCTCGGTAACGGTCCCCACCGTCGAGCGCGGGTTGTGCGAGGTCGCCTTTTGCTCGATTGCGATCGCCGGCGATAGGCCTTCGATGGAATCGACATCCGGCTTGTCCATCATCGAAAGGAACTGCCGCGCGTACGCGGACAGGGATTCGACGTAGCGCCGCTGCCCTTCCGCGTACAGCGTGTCGAATGCAAGCGAGGACTTGCCGGAGCCCGACAAGCCGGTCAGCACGATCAACCGGTCACGCGGCAGGTCGAGATCGACGCCCTTGAGGTTGTGGGTGCGCGCCCCGCGGACGCGTATTTGCTGCATCAGTGTCTTTTTTCCGGAAAACCATCGAGTGTACGCGCAGCGGGCCACCCGGCGCCAAAATCGGGCTCAGGCGCCCTTAATACGGAGTTACGCGGCGCCTGCCGCGTCCACTAGAATGTCGCTATTCACATTGAGGACTGTCTATGGCGCGCGGAATCAATAAAGTCATCCTGGTCGGCAATCTCGGGGCGGATCCCGAGACCCGCGCCATGCCATCAGGCACCACCGTCGCCAATCTGCGCATTGCCACCAGCGAAAGCTGGCGCGACAAGCAGAGCGGCGAGCAGCAGGAACGCACGGAGTGGCACCGGGTGGTTCTCTTCGGCCGGCTGGGCGAAATCGCCGCCGAGTACCTGAAGAAAGGCTCGCAGGTCTACATTGAGGGCAGCCTGCGCACTCGCAAGTGGCAGGACAAGTCGGGTGTCGAGCGCTACTCGACCGAAATCGTCGGCAACGACATGCAGATGCTGGGCGGTCGAGGCGGCGGCGGCGCAGCGGGTGCCGCGCCGGGCGGCGGCGGGGGCGGCGGATACGACCGCGGCTCGGGCGGTGGCTCCGGGAACCCCAGCGGTGGACGCGGTGGAAGTAGTGGAGGCGGGGGCGATCCGTTCCCGGAATACTCCCATTCCGACGCTCCGTCCGGTGGTAAAGGGGACGATTTCGACGACGACATCCCCTTTTGAGCCGTTCGGGCCCGGCAGTGAGACACTCTCGCCGGTCCCAAGCATTTGATTTAAATAACCTTTCTCAGACGGGGCCACTCATTTGTGGCCTTGGCCGTGCGCCGTGGGGCGCGAGGCCTTAGAATTTGACGCTCAATCCCCCTATGTCCCGCCGTTACTTCATCAAGACTTTTGGCTGCCAGATGAATGAGTACGATTCTGCCCGCATGGCAGACGTGCTTCATGCCGGCGGCGACCTCGCGGCTACCGACAATCCAGCCGAGGCTGACGTGTTGCTGATGAACACGTGCTCGGTGCGTGAGAAAGCACAGGAGAAGGTTTTCTCCCTGCTCGGTGAGTGGCGCAAGTTGAAGGCTGAGCGGCCGCATGTGGTGATCGGCGTTGGCGGTTGCGTCGCCAGCCAGGAAGGTGACGCCATTACCAAGCGGGCGCCCTTTGTGGATCTCGTCTTCGGGCCGCAGACGCTGCACCGACTTCCCGAGATGATTGCCGAGCTGGGTCGTACCGGCCGCTCAGTGGTCGACGTCAGCTTTCCGGAAATCGAGAAGTTCGATCATCTGCCTGCGCCGCGTGCCGAGGGCGCGACGGCGTTTGTATCCATCATGGAAGGCTGCAGCAAGTACTGCAGCTTCTGCATCGTCCCCTACACCCGCGGGGACGAGGTGAGCAGACCGCTGGAATCGGTCATCGTTGAAATCCGACAGTTGGCCGAGCAAGGAGTCCGCGAGGTCACGCTACTCGGCCAAAACGTCAACGCCTATGCCGGTCCGATGTCTGACGGCGCGCTCGTTGACCTCGCTACGTTGATCCATCACGTTGCGGCAGTGCAGGGGATCGAGCGAATTCGTTTCACGACGTCTCATCCGCTGGAATTCACCGATAGCCTGATTGAGGCCTATGCCAGCGTGCCGCAGCTGGCGAATCACCTGCACCTGCCGGTGCAAAGCGGCTCCGACCGGATTCTCTCCCTGATGAAGCGCGGCTACACGGCCATTGAATTCAAAGAGAAAGTCCGCAAATTACGCAAGGTGCGGCCGGATATCAGTGTCACATCCGACTTCATCATCGGTTTCCCGGGCGAGAGCGAGCGTGACTTCAACGCCACGCTGGCACTCGTGCGCGACATGGATCTCGATCAATCGTTCAGCTTTCTTTACAGCCGGCGACCCGGTACTCCCGCGGCGTCACTGCCAGACGAAGTTGAACCCGAGGTCAAGCAGGAAAGGCTCACCCGGCTGCAGGCGCAGCTCGAGGCGCAGGCCAGTGCGATCAGTGAAAGGATGGTCGGCACTGTGCAACGCGTGCTCGTCGAGCGGGCAGCCCGGAAGAATGCGCACGAGCTCGCCGGGAGAACCGAGAACAACCGGTGGGTCAACTTTGCCGGTCCTTCTACTTTGATCAATCAATTCGTGGACGTGGTGATCACGGAACTCCGTGCGCACACGCTGCGCGGCAGGCTGCTCTCCTGAAAACTCCAGTCGTCTCTTCAGCACCCGACCAGCGGGATCCCCGGCGAGCCTCGTCTGACAATCGAGCCCCGTCTGACAATCGAGAATTTGAGCTCGAGCCCTCCGACAACGCTCGGCTCGCGAATCTGTGCGGCCCGCTGGATGAGAATCTGCGGCTGCTGGAAACACGCCTGGACGTGGAGATCCGCCGGCGTGGCGATAACTTCCGGGTCATCGGCGCGCATGCTGAAAGCGCCGAGGATACGTTGCGCGAGCTATTTGACCTCGCAAAAAACGAGGAAGTGACCCCCGAGCGTGTCCACCTGACGCTGCAGGAGCGTGAGTCCGGGCAGGTTGTCGGCGACCCACACCAACATGACAACGCGGTACGAGTGCCACGCGGCGGAATACGCGCGCGAGGCACTCATCAACGCGACTATCTCGCGGACATCCGAACACGGGACCTGACTTTCGGGATCGGTCCCGCGGGTACAGGTAAGACCTATCTGGCCGTTGCCTGTGCGGTTGAGGCGCTCACTGCCGATCGCGTGCGTCGAATCGTTCTCGTGCGGCCGGCGGTTGAAGCCGGTGAGCGGTTGGGATTTCTGCCGGGCGATCTCACTCAGAAAGTCGATCCGTACCTGCGTCCGATGTACGACGCGCTGTATGAGATGATGGGCTTCGACCGGGTTGCGCGATTCATTGAGCGCAATGTGATTGAGGTGGCCCCGCTGGCGTTCATGCGCGGCCGCTCGCTCAACGAGTCGTTCATCATCCTCGATGAGGCGCAGAACACGACTCCCGAGCAGATGAAGATGTTCCTCACCCGCATTGGATTCGGCTCCAAGGCCGTCGTCACGGGCGATGTGACTCAAACCGATCTGCCTGCGGGCAAACAGTCAGGTCTCAGCCAGGTGATCGACGTCCTTCACGGTGTGGACGGTGTTGCGTTCACCTTCTTCGATGCCCAGGACGTCGTGCGACATCCGCTGGTGCAGCGAATAGTCCGAGCGTACGAGGCGCGAAGCAAATGACGTTGTCCGTAGAGGTGCAGCGTCGCGTTAAAAAGTGGGCTCCGCCCCGCGCTGACATTGCGACTTGGGCCAGTATCGCGTTGGGCCGGAAGGCAGCAGGCCGTGAGTTGGGTGTTCGGGTCGTCGGACCCACAGAGAGCCGCCGTCTCAACGCCCATTACCGCGGCAAGGATAAACCCACCAACGTATTGTCATTTCCGGCCGCCACACTGCCTGCAGGTCCCGAGCGCCCGCTGGGCGACCTGGTGATCTGCCCGGATGTGCTGCGAGCCGAAGCCCGGGAGCAGCACAAAAGTCTGCGCGCCCATTGGGCTCATCTCGTGGTGCATGGAGCACTTCACCTGGTTGGTTATGATCACGAGGAGCCCGCTGATGCGGATCGCATGGAGCGCCGCGAGATTGCCGTGTTGCGCCGTCTCGGCTTCCCGAACCCGTACCGGAGCTCATGATGGCTAAAGACCTCAACGCGACCGGTCGTTGGCTCAAGAGAATCACTCAGAGTTTCTCGGGCGAGCCCCAGGATCGCGAGGAGTTGCTCGGCGTACTGCGTGAAGCCGGTGAGCGTGGGCTCGTCGACTCGGAAGCGCTGACGATGCTCGAAGGCGTTCTCGAGGTCGGTGACATCCAGGTGCGCGACATCATGGTGCCGCGCGCGCAGATGGTGTGTGTACGCCGTGAAGATCCGGCTTCCACCATCATGCCGATCGTCGTGGAGTCGGGCCATTCGCGCTTCCCCGTCATGGACGGAGATCGCGATGACATCGTCGGCATCCTGCTGGCGAAAGATCTTTTGCGCCTGTCCATCTCGGATGTGCATGAGCGCTTCGACATTCGCGAGTACATGCGTCCCGCGGTGTTTGTTCCTGAGTCCAAGCGTCTCAACGTGCTGCTCAAAGACTTCCGACGCAACCGCAATCACATGGCAATCGTAGTCGATGAGTACGGCGGCGTGTCTGGTCTCGTCACGATCGAAGACGTCATGGAGCAGATCGTCGGTGAGATCGATGATGAGTTCGACGTCGAAGATGACCTGAACATCCGCAAGGAGGCTGATCGGCAGTACACGGTTCGCGGTGTTACCCGCATCGATGAGTTCAATGAATACTTCGGCTCGAAGCTGTCCGAGGAGGAAGGTTTCGATACCGTCGCCGGCCTGTTGATGAAAGAGCTCGGCCGGCTGCCGCGGCGCGGTGAAGCGGCCAACATCGATGGCTTTGAATTCCGCGTGGCTCGTGCCGACCGTCGTCGGATTGATGCGCTGCGAGTGGTTCCGCCGCGCGATCTCGTGCCGCCCGATGAGCGGCTTCCCGGTAACGAGTCCTGACTCCAATGAACGTACGGCGCCTGGCCGCGCTGGCCGCGGGCGCGATACTCGCATGTGCGTTTGCGCCACTCCAATGGTGGCCGTTGGCCATCATCTGCCCGGCCGTCCTGATGTACCTGTGGGAAGGAGCGACGCCGCGCGAGGCCGCCTGGCTGGGCTTCTCGTTCAACGCGGGCACGTTTGCAGCGGGTACGTATTGGCTGTACGTCAGCCTTCACATTTTCGGCGAAGCGCCTGTTTATATAGCGGCGGTCCTGATGATCGCGCTCGTTGCAATCATGGCGGCGTATCACGCCGCTCTGGGCTACGTCGTGGCACGTTGGCTTCCGGAACGTGGCGCATTGCGATGGATGGTCGTGGTGCCCGCAGCATGGCTGCTGATTGAATGGTGGCGCGGTTGGTTTCTGTCGGGCTTCTCGTGGTTGTCGCTGGGCTACTCACAGACGGACACGTGGTTGTCGCGGGTGGCGCCCATTGCCGGTGTATATGGCATCAGCGCTGTTCTGCTGGTCTGTGCAGGTGCGCTCACGGCGCTGGTGGTTGGGTCGAAAAAGACGCGGATCACGGCCGCGATCGTGCTCGTTTTGCCTTGGATCATCACTGCCGCCCTGGGGGCCGTTGAGTGGACGCACCCTTCCGGACCGCCCGTCACGGTGGCCGTGGTGCAAGGCTCGATTCCACAGGATCAGAAATGGCTCGACTCGAACAAACAGACGACGCTCGACCTTTATCAGCGCCTCACCGAGACCGCGTTGGGGACCCGTCTGATTGTCTGGCCGGAGTCCGCCCCGCCTGTTCCGGTGAACGACATCGTCGAGTACATCACCAACGTCTATCGCGAAGCGCGCTCGCATCACTCGGCGCTCGTGACGGGGGTCGTACGTTATTCAGACGACGGCGAGAACGGATACAACTCGATCCTGGCGCTGGACGACAAGCTGTCCTGGTACAACAAGGACCACCTCGTGCCGTTCGCCGAGTTTTTCCCTGTACCGAGCTATGTGCGTTCCTGGCTGCGGCTGCACAGCCTGCCGTATTCGGACTTCACGCGCGGCGGTGACAACCAGCCGCCGCTCCCGGCCGCCGGCCTGAGTCTCGGCGCGACCATATGTTACGAAGACGCCTACGGCAGCTCCATGATCAAGGTTCTCCCGGCGGCTGACGCACTGATCAACGTGACCAATGACGCGTGGTTCGGCCATTCGACTGCCCGGCACCAACACTTTCAGATCGCCCGGATGCGGGCGATCGAAGCGGGCCGGTACCTGATTCGGGCTGCCAACGATGGGATCTCGGGCATCATCGGGCCACACGGCGAAGTGGTCGACCGGGCGCCCGAATTCACGCCCTACGTACTCAAGTCCGCGGTGACGCCACGCAGGGGGCTGACGCCCTATGCAAGTGTTGGAAATTGGCCCATTGTGGGTCTTTGCACGGTGGCGCTGGCGTGTGGGCTCTGGCTGAGGAATCATAGGGCCCGGCGATCCCGCCAGGGCGCCCCAGGTGACCTGTCTACAGGCACGCCGGGTGCTGCAAATTGAGCGTAAACCCCCTAATCCGTCCTATTTCGAATATTTCGGAGTCGAGCATGAGTGTGTCGCGCTGCCGCCCTGTCCCTGAGGCCCGGTCCCCTTTTCGGCCGCCGCTGTGGCCAGTCGTGTGCGTTTCCATAGCGCTGGCTGCCTGCTCCGGCGATCTGAGCGCGCAGGCCTCGCGCCCTCAGGCACAGGCTGCACCGACAGCGCCGTCGGTGCCATCGGTTCCCGCTGTGGAGTCGACTGTTCGTGCGCTGCCGGATTTCTCACCCCTGGTGGAGAAATACGGCCCGGCCGTCGTGAACGTCGAAGTCGTGGAGAAAGCTCAGCCGGCGGCCGGGGGGCCGCAGGGTTTGTCACCTAACGATCCCTTCTACGATTTCTTCCGGCGTTTCGGAATCCCGACACCGGACCAGGGCCCGCGCGGCAATTCACCCCCGGTTCGGGGCGCTGGTTCGGGCTTTATCGTCAGTGCGGACGGTTACATCCTCACCAACACCCATGTCGTCGGAAATGCCGACGAGGTGACAGTGCGCCTCACGGACCGCCGTGAATTCCCGGCCAAGGTGATTGGCGCCGATGAGCGCACCGACGTGGCCGTCATCAAGATCAATGCCGCCAACCTGCCGACCGTCAAGCTGGGTGATCCCGCGAAGGTCAGACCGGGTCAGTGGGTGCTCGCCATCGGCTCGCCGTTCGGTTTCGAGAACAGCGCTACAGCGGGCATCATCAGCGCGACCGCGCGCTCGCTGCCCAGCGACAACTACGTGCCGTTCATTCAGACGGACGTGGCCGTCAATCCGGGCAACTCCGGCGGGCCGCTGTTCAACCTGGCGGGTGAGGTGATCGGCATCAACTCGCAGATTTTCAGCCGCACGGGCGGCTACATGGGTGTGTCGTTTGCAATTCCGATCGATGTCGCACGCAACGTGGAGGATCAGCTGGTCAAGACCGGCAAGGTGGTCCGTGGTCGTATCGGTGTGACCATCCAGGACGTGAATGCGCAACTGGCGGAGTCATTTGGGCTCGACCGGCCGCGGGGCGCCCTGGTCAGCTCGGTTGAGAAGGACGGTCCGGCAGCGAAGGCCGGCCTGCAACCGGGCGATGTGATTCTCGGCGTCAACAGTAAACCGATTGAGCGTTACGGCGAGTTGTCGGGCTCGATCGCGGCAATGAAGCCGGGCGCGGATGCATCACTGGATGTCTGGCGCGGCGGTAAGAAACTGACAGTGAGTGTGAAGGTCACGGAGCTCAAGGAACAGCAGCCCACGACGAAAGCCGGCGCCAAGCAGAAGGAGCGCGCGACCAACCAGGCCAGTCAGTTTGGATTGACCGTTCGGCAGCTCGACGCTCAGGAGAAGGAGCAGGCGGAGACGCAGGGCAACCTCGTCGTCGAGGAAGTGACGGGTCCAGCCGCTTCCGCGGGCGTTCAGCCGGGCGACATCATCCTGGGAGTCAATGGTAAACGTGTCAAAACCGTCAAGGAGCTCCAGGACGAGGCCAGGACATCGGGTAAGAACGTAGCGCTGTTGATTCAACGCGAGGATGCGCAGATTTTCGTGCCGTTGCGCATTCCTTAATCGACGGGGCCGTAATGGACGAGATTTACGATCCGGCCGCGGTGGAAGCCGTAGCCCAACAGCATTGGCGCGCGCTCGATGCGTATCGCTCGAAGGAAAACGATCCCCGTTTTCCCAAGGGCAAGTTCTATGTGTGCTCGATGCTGCCGTATCCCAGCGGCAAGCTGCACATGGGCCACATGCGCAACTACACGCTGAATGACGTCGTCTACCGGTTCATGCGCTCGTCCGGCTACAACGTGATGACTCCCATGGGTTGGGACGCGTTTGGCCTGCCTGCTGAAAACGCCGCCATCGATAAAAAGGTGGCGCCGGCGAAGTGGACCCGCGCAAACATTGCCGACATGAAGGCTCAGTTCGCGCCCATGGGGTTCGCATTCGACTGGTCCCGGGAAGTGGCCACCTGCGATCCGAGCTACTACCGCTGGAACCAGTGGCTGTTTCTGCGGATGCTGAAAAGCGGCGTGGCCTACCGCAAGACTCAGATCGTCAACTGGGATCCGATCGACAACACCGTGCTCGCCAACGAGCAGGTCGTCGATGGCAAAGGTTGGCGTTCGGGTGCGACGGTAGAGAAGCGCGAGATTCCAGGCTATTACCTCGCGATTACGCGGTACGCCGAGGAGCTGCTCGAGACCGTCAAGACTGGATTGGATGGCTGGCCCACGCAAGTGCGCGCCATGCAGGAGAACTGGATCGGGCGTAGTGAAGGCTGCGAGATCTCGTTCCCGTTCGCGCCTGACACACGGACTGTGATGCAGACCGACGGCGCGCTGAAAGTGTTCACGACCCGCGCTGACACCCTGTTTGGTGCGACATTCCTGGCGGTTGCCGCCGAACATCCGATCGCACTCGCTGCGGGCCAGCGCAATCCGCGCGTAGCCGCATTCATTGAAGAATGCGCTCGCGGTGCCGTGATGGAAGCGGAGCTCGCCACGCAAGAGAAAAAGGGCATGGCGACTGGACTGCATGCATTGCATCCGCTCACCGGCCAACCTGTTGAGATCTGGGTCGCCAACTACGTGTTGATGGGCTATGGCGAAGGCGCGGTCATGGGCGTGCCTGCGCACGACGAGCGCGACTTCGAGTTCGCACACAAGAATCATCTGCCTATCGTCCAGGTGGTGAAGTCCAAGACGGGTGCTTACGATGATGTTCGTGAGCCCTGGATCGCTGCTTACTCCGATTACGGCATCACCGTGAGCTCCGGTGA
>JAXDQF010000393.1:0-14421 GCA_034668025.1 Gammaproteobacteria bacterium
TATTGAGCCGCGCCGTGCACACATACCCTCAAAGGATGCGCCATGAGAAAACTATACGACTTTGAATTATCCGGAAGCTGCTATAAGGTGCGGTTGCTGCTCAACATCTTGAACATCCCGTACGAGAAGCAGAATGTGGACTTCGTGCACAAGGAGCACAAAAACTCCACCTTCCTCGCGCTCAACCCTTTTGGCTTCAACCGTACTTTCATGTACGCGCCTGGATCGAGCGCATCAAAAAGTTGCCGCGCTTTATTCCGATGCCCGGGATCTGAGCGATAACTGCTTCATCAACCGGTAGCTGAACTCGAGCGCCTCGTAAAACTCGTGCACTCCCACGCGCTCGTCCTTTCCATGCGCACGCAGGTCCGCAACATCCACGAAGGTGCCACTGACACCAAATGTCTCGAAGCCGCCGGCGCGCCAGTAGACGTTATCTGATGCGCCGGCCGACATGACCGGCACGGTTTTGACACCGGGCCACATGTCGGTAGTCACGCGCTCCACGATATTGACCACGCGAGGGTCGAGTGCGGCGGGAGCTGATGACTGCGGGGCCCACACAATGCCGACTTCTACCTTCGTATCGTCAATGACGCGACTGAAGGTTTCCAACATCTCCTCGGGCGTGGTGCCGGGGAGCAGACGGCACTGTATGGTTGCTTTGGCACGGATCGGCAATGCGCTCTCGCTTTGACCTCCCTGGACCATGGTCACCGGGCAGGTCGTCCGCAGTTGGGCGTTGACAACGGGCACGTCGCGTAGCGCATCCAGCGCAGGCTGATTTGAAGGATCGGCCAGAACAGTCCGGATCGCGGCGGCGCGTTCGCCGCCGACGTGGTCCGCTACCGCAGCAAGATATTTCCGCGTCGTTTCCGTCAACCGCACGGGAAATTGATAGTCATCGAGGCGCTTCAACGCTCGCGCCAGACGGTCGATCGCGTTGTCCCGCGGCGGGATCGAGCTGTGTCCGCCGGTGCCGGCGGTTGTCAGTGTATAGGTGGCATAGACCTTTTCCGCGGTTTGAATCGTATTCCACAGCCTGACCCGGTCGAGAGTCTCCCCGCCGCCCGCATCGTGGTTGATGACCAGGCCGGCGTCGACCAGGTCGCGATGAGTATTCAACAGCCACTCGACGCCATTGGCATCTCCGCCTGCTTCCTCGTCCGTGTTGAATACGAGGATGATGTCGCGGTCAGGACGATAGTGTTCCTGTTTCAGGCGGATCAGATCGGCGCTGAGAACCGCCACTTCATTCTTGATATCGATGGTGCCCCGGCCGTAAAAGAATCCGTCCTTCTCCACGAGAGCGAACGGGTCCGTCGACCAGGTCTCCCGGATCGCCTCGACCACATCCAGGTGGGCATTGAAAAGCACCGGCTTGCCGCGACCGCGTCCCTTCAGGCGCACGACGATGTTCATCTTGTCCGGGCGGGGGCCCCCGACGAAGATCTCCTGATCGGAGAAGCCCGCCGCTTTGAATCTTGCCGCCAGCAATTCAGCCGCCTTGGCTGAGCCGATCGCGTGGGTCGAATCGATCGCGACCAACTGGGAGAATATCTCTCGTGCCATTGCATCATAGGCAGGCGGCGAGCGGTGCGCGGCCGCCGGCTTCATTTGACTCATGACCGGCTGCGTTGCGAGGCTCATGCCCACGAGAACGCCGAGACCTGTCAGTTGCCACAGACGAGTACGCAGTACAAACATGGGTGCCTTCCGAGAGTGAAGAACGCTTACGGCTGAACCGTGCCTGCCGAAGTTGGATCCGGTTTTCCGTAGGGACGGATCTCATCGGCGTGGATTGTATACGCGGTAATCGCCAGGGCGCTGTGCGTGGTTGAGACTTCTATGCGCCCAGTCACCCAGAACGCCGAATAGGCGGAGACGACCGGCACATGTGTCTTCAGCGTAACGTACACGATTTGGTTGGGTGGTGGCGGGGGCACGTGGATACACGCGCCGACGTACGGAACGAGAAGAAACTCGGATACATACCCTGACGAGTCGAGATCCAACGGAACAATGAAGCCCGGCAGCCTCACGCTCCGGCCGTTGAGTGTGGCATTGACCGCGAAGTTCAATGGTTGTTGCGCTGCGGGTCCACTTTCACCCGAAAGATAGTCGTGAACGGGGGGCGGCGGCGCTGCGAACGAGTTGGTCCTATCCTGCTCCGGCACCAGGTCTCCCCATCGGAGAGTGGCGACTGATGACGTGACATTCGGCGGCGAAGTTGCATCGGCCGACGCGGCGAGGGGGAGGTGACATGCGAAAAGGCAGGCGCCCGCCAGCAAGACACGCTGTCGCGAAAGCCCGCCCGAGGTGTCGAACGAGCGGGCGGGATACGCTAGCGGAATCTTCGGGAAGACAGCAGGGCCTGCAAATTGGTATCAGGCTCATCCATGTACGTACGGGGATCCATCAGGCTGCCTCGCCCGGGCGGCGAGTTTACCGGGGCAACGGTGTCAGTCTCATCCAACGGAGCCTCGTCGACCGGCATCATTTCGCAGGAACACAGTCCGGCACAACACAAGAAGGCGAACAGGAGTTTCATCTGCGTATCTCCGACGTAAGGTTATAGCATAACGTTACGGGGCTACGGTGTCCATCGTCTCTTTTCTCATAACACCCAGCAGGGTGTCCGCGTTAGTACGGATCATCCCGAGGTACGTCGACGCCGGCTCTCCGGGACGTGCGAGCGCGTCTGAGTACAGACGGCCCCCCACGGTCAGGCCCGTATCCCGTGCCAATTGGCGCATCATCCGAGGATCGGTGACGTTCTCGAGGAACACCCCCACTGCTTTACGCGCCTTGGCCTGCTCCACGAGTTGGCCCACGGCGGCTGCCGAGGGTTCGGACTCAGTCGTCCACCCCTGGACGGGCAGAAACTCAATGGCGTACGCGGCTCCGAAATACCCGAATGCATCGTGCGTTGTGATGACCCGGCGGCGGGTCGGAGGGATGGCAGCAAACTCGTGTCTGAGTGTGCGATCCAACTGCTCGAGATTCTCGAGGTACTGCAGCTTGCGGGCTTCGAATTGCGCCGAGTGAGCGGGCAACGCCTGTTCCAGGGCGTTTCCGATGTTAGTGACGTAAGTTCGGATGTTCCTCGGATCCTGCCAGGCGTGAGGGTCAGGGTGACCGCCACGCTTGCGGGCAACCACTCCGTCGGTTGCTATGACGACGGTCCCGTGAAACTGCGCGGAATCGAGCAGGCGATTCATCCAGCCTTCGAAGCCCAATCCATTCAGTATCACAATGTGCGCGTTGCCCACGGAGCGAACATCTGCCGGCGTTGGCTGATATACGTGGGCGTCTCCGTCCGGTCCCACGAGGGGTTGCACGCTCACCCATTCCGCGCCAATTTCGTGAGTCAGATCGCTCAAGATCGTAAAGCTGGTGACAATCCTCAATGGCGCCGCATCGGCTGCCGCAGCGTTCCGCGAAGGCAGAGCACTCATCATACCCAGCAGCAACGCGACCAACAGGCGCATGGTCAAGTCTGCGGAAGGCGCGCCTGGCGCAGCCGGGTTGATACAAAGCCGTGGGGGGCGAACAGCGACGAGGCGGCGTAGATGGCTCCGGCCGTCAACACTATCGCGGGGCCGGAGGGCAGATTCCATCGGAATGACAAGGCGAGTCCGAGAAAGGCCGCCAGCACGCCGATGACCCCCGCGGCAGCCAATAACACCGGAAGATCAATCGCCCAGGACCGCGCCGCGGCAGCGGGCAACATCATCAATCCGACCGCCATCAGCGTGCCCAGCGCCTGGAAGCCGGCAACCAGATTGATCACGACCAGAGTAATGAATAGCGTATGGAACAGTGTGCCCCCATGCCCGTGCACCTGCAGGAAGAGCGGGTCAACCGACTCCACGACCAGCGCCCGATAACCGATGGCCAGGCAGAGGAGTGTGACGGTAGAGGCGCCAGCCACCAACAGGCAGCCCTCCCGGTCGATGGCCAACACGCTGCCGAACAGCATGTGCATCAAATCAACCTGCGTTCCGTGAACCGCCACCAGGAGTACGCCAATGGCGAGCGCGATCAGGTACAACGCCGCGAAACTGGCATCCTCGCGCAGTACGGTGAAACGCGCGGCCACGCCGGCCAGTCCTGCAACAGCAAGTCCGGCCACGAAGCCGCCCAGACTCATGGCGAGAATCGACGGTCCCGCCAACACAAATCCCAGCGCCACGCCCGGCAGTACAGCGTGCGCGGTTGCATCGCCCATCAGGCTCATGCGCCGTAAAGTCAAAAACACGCCGATGGGAGAGGAACTCAGGGAGAGCGCACAGCAGGCGGCTAGGGCGCGGCGCATGAACGCGAATTCGACAAAAGGCCGCAGCCACCAGTCCGCCAGTGACCCGAGCACACTCACGTGGCACCCTCTGCCCACTGGGCTGCCATGTCGCGGGCGAGGGCGAGATTCTCAGCAGTCAACACCGTGCGGATGAGGCCGCAGGCTACGCATTGCCGGGCGAGGAGGAGCGCGTGAGTGAAATGGGCGCGCACCTGCTCGATATCGTGGAGGACAGCGACGACCGTTCGTCCTTCCCGGTGCCAGAACTTGAGCACTTCGAGCAGATCCTGCGTGGTGCGACTGTCCATGGCATTAAATGGCTCATCTAGCAGCAACAACTGCGCGTCCTGCATCAGAAGCCTTGCGAACAAGGCACGTTGCAACTGTCCGGCGGAGAGTGCGCCGATAGGACGAGTCTCCACGCCTGTTAGTCCCACCGCACCGAGCGCATCTCGGGCGCGCTGTCGATCAACACTGCTGACCCGACGGAGGGAGTGCGTACGTTCCCACGCTCCGAGCAGCACAAGATCCAGAACCTGAATGGGAAACGATCGGTCGAGAGCAGACTGCTGTGGCAGGTAGGCGATCCGATGTCCGATGCACGAATTGAGCACGACACGCCCGGCCGCGGCGCGTTTGATTCCGGAGACGACGTTGAGCAATGTGCTTTTGCCGGCGCCGTTGGGACCGATGACCGCCGTCAACGTGCCCAATGTGATCCGGGCATCTACATGGCGCACGGCCGTGCCGTTACCATATCTGACGGTCACCGCCTCGAAGCTGACCGCCGGCTCCGCGGGAGTTTCCGCGACTACCAAAGGGCCCATGCAACGGCTGCCCAAATGACAGCAATGGGAACGCAGGCGAGGAGCAGCCGCTCGCGTGCGCCGCGCGCCAGTAGGCTGACCGAATCTGACTCGCGCCGGCTCGACATTCTGGGCAGTCCCGCGGGGAGGTTGCCGATGTTATATCATAACATCGACGCAGTGAGCCAGTTCCACGCAGTAGCCGGATTGCCTCCCATTGGTGCGGCCGCCACGCAGCCCTAATATCGATACCGCTCCATGCGAGTGGCATCGAGAGTGTAGACCGCCTTTGCCACACGGGTTCCATTCGTGTCGGTATGCAGGATGCCCGTAATCCAGTAAGGCTCCTCCGGACTGCCGAGGCGCACGCCGCCGCCATCGAGCTTGACATAGACGATCTGGTTGGGCGGCGGGGGTGGGACGTGGATGCAGGCTCCGAAATAGGGCACGAGAAAGAACACAGTCACCAGGCCCGTGTTGTCCTGGACGAGGGGAACCACGAAGCCGGGGATTTTCACCAGTGTCCGGTCCAACGCTGTGTTCACGGCAATCGAGCCGCTTTGCCTCGCGGCCCTGCCGTTTTCCCCCAGGTAGTCGTGTACCGGAGGAGGGGGCTCCTCGTTGTAGTGAGCACGCTCACTCTTTGGCAGCAGCACATCCCAGTCGATACGCCGGGCGCCGCCCGTTTTCGGGGCCGCGCCTGCAACGGCGGCAGGCGCGGAGTTCTGAGCACCGGGTTCGGCAGCCGCCGCCGAGAGCCCGCTATACGCGATCAGGATCCACGACGCGATCAACGCGACGCCGGCAGGCGGCCACATAATCCCTGCCAATGGTGGTGCGAGCCTGCCCGTAGTCATGCGTCCGATTACCGAATTAATGTTATGATATAACAATACTGGTGGATGCCAAAATCCGCATTCTGGGACTGCTCGGTGGCGCGCTCTTGCTGGGAAGTGCACGCGCCGGCCTATCTTCATCACTTGAGCGACCAGGAAACAGGCGCTCTATTGGCGTTCTATCAATCCACGCCTGGCCGCTGTTTTGTGGCCGCACTGCCGCAGGTCCAGAAGGAAGGGGTGGAAGCGGCTACGCAAATGGGCCGCGAGGCCGTCAGGCGTGCGACTCGCGAGGTCTTGGGTCCACTGCCACAATGGGCGTTGGACCACCCGCACGCGCCCGCAGCTACTGTGGCCGGGCCTGGCAGTCCGCGCACAGACCCTTGATTTCGACGCTCTGTTGGTCGGATGCAAAACCGGCACTCTGCGCCGTGTGAGCCAACAATCGCGTGATTGTCGGATCGTCGAGCTCCGTAACTCGGTTGCAAGACCGGCAGATCAACAGTTGGCCGGTATGCTCCTCCTCCGGAGTTGCACAGCCAATGAACGCGTTCAGGGTGTCGATCCGGTGAATCAACCCGGCTTCCATCAGAAAGTCCAACGCGCGATACACAGTTGGAGGAGCCAACGCTCCCTCGCCCTTTTTCAGCGAGGCGAGTATGTCGTAGGCACCGATCGGGGCGTGGCGTTCCCAGATCAGCTCGAGGACTCTGCGGCGGATGGCGGTCAACTGCAGTTCCCGCTCCTTGCAGACTTTCTCAGCCGTCCGCAATGCGCGCGTCATGCAGCGCTGATGATCGTGCTTCCCACGAGACTCCGCAAACCTGTGAACAGAGCTGGCCATACCACCCTTGCGCCCATTAGTAAGGCGAAAAGGTAGCCCGTTCCGGACCGGCTCGCAAGCCGGGGCCGCTCACGCTGGAACCTGCCGCCTCGAGGCCCGGGGCCGGTCAGCGAGGCTCGAAGTCGTATTTTTCGACTTTTGTCGCCTCCAGGGTGTAGGCCGCGCTGCCGAGCCGGGAGTTCTTCATCTGGGTCCGCAGGGTTCCAGTGACCCATACGGCGTCGTACACAGAAGGCAGCCGCATTGCCTGGGCGAGCTCAACAAACACAATCTGGTTAGGAGGTGGCGGGGGAACGTGAATACAAGCCCCGATATAAGGGACCAGAAAGAATTCGCGCACCATCCCGTCCCTGGAATACTCCAATGGCACGACGAATCCCGGCACCTTCACCTGCATTGAATTGAGCGCCGCGTTCGCTTCGGAAGAACCGGATTGCGGAGCGGCCATGCCGTCCTCGCCCAGGTAGTCGTGGATGGCCGGCGGTGGACCGGAGCTCGCGCCCGTGCGCTCGCCGGCCGGAAGCAGTGACCCCCAATCCAGAATCGCCGGGTCACCCGACTTTTTGGGTGTCGCATCGACGGCTGGAAAAGGCGCGGGCGCAGCGACGGTCTGCGGTGGTTGCACCGGCACACCTGCAACTGCGCGCAGACATACCCCAAGTGCCAGGAAACCAGCAAGGTAACCCGACCACCGTTGGACTTGGGTTCTTCGCAACCGTTCGCTCATACGCGCATCTGCAAACCGTCACTGAGCGTATTGCGGTACGCGCGGAATGCGGGTAGCAGGCTCATGAGCAGTGCGCTGGCGATGATGGCGGCGAGAATGCTCCATTCCCAACCGCTCGGGGGGTGGACCTGCACGAAGATCCCAAACCGATGTTCGAGTATCGGCCGGCCGGCAAACAACAGGCAGTAGGTGAGAACCGTGCCGGCAATCACTCCAACCAGAGCGAGAATGCCCGCTTCCAACACCAGCAGGGAGAATATGTGTCCCGGCCGAGCGCCCACGGAGCGCAGTATGGCCATCTCCCTGCGGCGCTCGTTGAGGCTCGTCAGGATCGCGGTGAGCATACCGAGCAGCCCGGCGAGTACCACGAACGCGGCGATCACCGCCAGCGCGGAGTCGGCGACGCCGACCAGTTCCCACAACTGACTCAACGCAATCCCCGGCAGTACCGCGAGCAGGGGCTCCTGTCGATACTCGTTGATGGCTCGCTGCATGGTGAAGGTCATGACCCTGGAGCGCATCCCAACCAAAAAAGCCGTGATGGTCCCTGGTGTGAGATCGCGAGATCGCGCCTCTTCGGCAGACACGCGGAAATGCTCAGGCGCCTGCATGCCGGTCTGCCAATCGATGTGAATCGCAGTGATGGCCTGCAAGCTGATGTGCACCGTGCGATCGACGGGCGTACCGGTCGGCGCCAGGATGCCCGCTACTCGAAAGGGCTTGTCCTTGTGCTGCGCGAAACTCACATTGCCCAGCCCGTGCGCCACGATAATGGAATCCCCCACGTGATAGCCCAATGTCTTCGCGACATCCGATCCCAACACCGCGTCATACAGATCCGCGAAGGGAGCTCCTGTGGAGAACCTCAGAGCGCGGCCGCCGGCAAAGCGATAGTGTTCGAAGTAATTGGCGTCAGTTCCCATTACGCGAAACCCCCGATGCGAGTCGCCCAGAGAGATCGGAATGGTCCAGGCCACATCCGGATGATGAGCGATCTTCTGGTAGCTCGCCCAACTGACATTGGCAGTGGCATCGCCCACTCGAAAGACTGAATACAGCAACAGGTTGAGGGGCCCGCTGCGCGCGCCCACGATCAGATCGACACCGGAGACCGTGTTCGCGAAGCTTTCGCGTGCCGCTGTGCGCAGCAACTGTACGCCGAGCAGCAGTGCCACACTGATCGCGATTGCGGAAACGGTCAGTGAAGCCGTAATGCGTCGATTCCAAAGACTGCGCAGCGCGAGTTTGAGTGTGGTGTGCATGAGTGAGCCTCACTCCGTTGGCGGCGCCGCGCGGTTGATGTCATGGATTTTCAGGATTCGATCGAACTGCGGACCCATCCTCAAGTCGTGGCTGACAAACAGCAACGTCGTCGCATGGCTAGCACATTCGCTCATCAGTAACCTGAGAAAGTCGGCTTGGACGTCAGCATCGAGCGAGGATGTAGGCTCATCGGCGACCAGGATGGGCGGACTTCCGATCAGCGCGCGCGCGGCAGCTACCCGCTGCTGTTGGCCCACAGACAGGTCGGTCACCCGACGCCGGAAGATTCCCGCTTCAGACAGCCCCAGCGCCGACAGCAACCGCCTCGCTTCTGCAGTGGCATCCGATCCGGACAATCGCTGCGCCCGCCCCTGCGAAAAGCCCAGCGGGAGCAGGACATTCTCCAGTACCGACAGATACGGGATGAGATTGAACATCTGAAAAATGAAGCCGATCTGCTCACCCCGGAAGCGGTCGCGAGCCGCTCCGCTCAGTTGCGTCAACGACGTTCCCAGGATCTGCACACGGCCCGCCTGCGGTTTGAAGATGCCGCCGACGATTCCGAGCAAGGTGCTCTTGCCACTGCCGCTGGGCCCATGGAGAAAAACGCGCTCCCGCGGTTGGATGGTGAGCTCGGGTATCGCGAGCACGCGCGTCCCTGACGGCCAGGAGAATTCCACGTTCTGCAGATCAATCGCCGCGGCGCTCATTGAAGTTGCACCCGCGCGCGCGGGGCCGTCACCGATTCGCTGCGCTGGCCCGTCGCAGTTACGAGGTTGACGCGGACCTCGGTTATGTTCAGCAGCTTTGCAAGCAACCACGGCTCCAGCCAGGCAAGCGCGGCCGGGTGATCGCACTGATAAGTAAACTTTGCATCGTAGTCGGCGTGCTCTTCGCTGTCATTGTGTGCGCCCGCGGCTTCAGCGGCCTCAGCTCCAGGTGCCTCCCAATGAGGTTCCGTAAAGTCAGTACGCCGGAAGTGACACTCCGCAGCGGGAGGAAAGCCCAACAGCGAGCGGCCGCTCCGAATGAGCTGCGTAGCCTGCTCTGCGGCGGCCTTTTCGGTCTTCGTGCGTGGCGCGTGCTCGAAGCCGACAACATTGATCGCAGGCGCATCCAGCTCGACGAGCAAAGTCGACCCTTCAATCGCAACGTTCAGCGTTACCTTGCCATGCTCGTGTGCATGGTGTTGTTCGAACTCGTCTGCATCTGCGTACGCAGCGCACGCACACAATATAAAGACACAAAGAGCCGCGAGCCACGCGGTAGCGGGTCTTTTCATTCCGCGGTCGTTTTTCTTACTCATAGGACCTCACGTATGTCCGCACGCGCAACCGCTGCCGTATTTGCCGCACGTGGCTCGCATGCCGGAACTGGAATACACAGAGCGTTATAGGATAACATTACATCGGCCCGGCTTCGGCGGCGTATTCGCCGGCTGGATGACTACCCGAGACGGAAGGCTTTGCATGACGACGGCTTCGAGTTTATGGCCGCAACGCGGCGAACATCCCGCATTGAACCGACCGGGACTCGTCCGGACCACCGCGATCGGGAGCGCTGCCTTCGAATGTGACAGCGCGAGCGTCTTTGAGAGAGTCTTCGCAGACGACGTCGCTGTGTGTGTCTGGAACCGCCCACAAGACGAGATCCTCTGCGACTATCTGAAACGCACGGTGCGCAGCGGCACGTGGCAGAGGACGACGCGCGTCGACCCGATCGAGCCCGAATTCGACGAGGTGCTGTATGACTTTGCGGACGGGTTGGGAAAAATCCGGCTGGTAACGGAGCTGTCCGGCCTGGTGGATTTGTTTGCCACGCTGGCCGACGCGCAGATGGTGGGTGTTCGGATGACAGCCACGATGCAACGTGAGTGCCCACGCTTCCACGTCGATCGCGTGGGTCTGCAATTATTGTGCACATGGGTCGGTGAGGGAACGGAATGGCTGGCCCATGAGGATGTCATCCGCGAGCGGTTGGGACATCAGCTCGGCGGTCGGGGAGAGGTGAAAAAGCCACGGGCGAAGGTGCATCGCATGCAGCCGTTCGCTGTTGGAGCGCTCAAAGGGGAGGCATGGCCGGGGAATGTGGGTCGAGGAGCCGTGCATCGCTCGCCGGCGCCGGCGAGTTGCAGAGTGTTTGTCTCCCTGGATGCGCTTTGATGGAGAGGGGACGACCACACGGAGTCAGGGAACCGCCCGCCTCGCGCCATCGATAACACTGTCGTGGAATTTGAGCAATCGGCCGGCATTCAGCATGACCGCTAAGGTGCCCACGTTGTGCAATATTGCGGCGACCAGGGGTCCGTTGGCCCCCAGCGCTCCACCCGCGGCCAGCCCAACCAACAGAACGGTCCAACCCAGGCCGAGCCCCACATTGATGAGAATGGTCCTGCGACAACGGCGGCTCAAGCGCACGCAGGTCGCGAGACGGCGCAGATCGTTGCTCATCAACACGAGATCGGCCGAGGCGAGGGCGACATCGGTTCCTTGCGCTCCCATGGCGATTCCTACGGCGCCGGCCTTGAGTGCCAGTGCATCGTTGATCCCATCTCCCACGACCATGGGTCGGCGACCGGCTTTGATCTCCTCCAGCACAAATTCCATTTTGTCGGACGGCAGCACCTCCGCCCGTACCTCGCTCACTTTGATCTGATCGGCGACCCGGCGCGCCTCCCGTTCCCGATCGCCCGTGACAATGACCTGCCGCGTCAATCCGAGCTCCTTCAACTGCCTGGCCGCTTCAGCCGCCTCGGGTCGAAGTTGATCGGCCAACAACAGCCAGCCCCAGAAGGCCTTGCCGCTCGCCAGCCCTGCAATGGGTCCATCGTGCGCCGGCGGTGCCGGCAGTTTGATTCCCAGCTCCTGGAATAACGAGGGTCGTCCGAGTGCGACGGTCTGTCCGTTCCATTGTCCTACCACGCCGAGTCCTCTCGATTCGCGTACGTCCGTGATCAAAACCCGATCACTTTCGGGAACCTGGGCGCTGAGCGCGCGACTCACAGGATGGCTGCTGGCAGCGCCGAGACTGGCTGCCAGCTGCAACATCGAGCTCGTCGCGATGTTGAGCTGAGGCACAGTGCCTACCAGATGCAACTGCCCGCGTGTCAGTGTGCCGGTCTTATCGAACACGACGACGTCGACCGTCGCCAATTGCTCGAGAAAAGCGGCTCCTTTGACGAGTATTCCGTGGCGGCTGGCGACGGCGATCGCGGCTATAGAGGTCGCAGGAGCCGCCAGTACCAGTGCACAGGGGCACGAGGCGACCAGCACCGCGAGCATGCCGATCGTGCTCCCGGAGAGGAACCAGACACAGGCGGCCAACAACAAAACGAAAATCAGGTAGCGGCCCGCGTAGTATTCCAACACCCGGGTCACGGCCGGTTTGGTTCGTTCGGCCTCCTGCATCAGCTGGACGACGCGACCCAGCGTCGTTTCGCTGCCAACCCGCGTGATCCGGACAGTGAGGTGCCCGTCGAGATTGATCGAGCCGTTGAAGACCGTCGCGCCGGGCGACACTTCGGTGGGGACCGACTCGCCCGTGATGGAGGCTGTGTCAACGCTGGAGCTCCCCGATTCGACGAAGCCATCCGCCGGTATCTGATCTCCGGCCCGCACTTCGATGAGATCGTCGGCGCGCAAATCGGTGGCCGCCACCTCGAGCACAGCCCCGCTGGCATCGATGCGCCGCGCGGAAGTCTGTGTAAGCTTTGTCAACGCGTTGATTGCTTCCTGCGAACCCAGTAGTGACCGCTCCTCCAGGATGTGGCCCAGGGTCATGATGAGCGGCAGGAGTGTCGCTGTGACCAGATCACCGCTCGCCCAGGCGGCAATGAAAGCCAGCGCGATCAACTGATCCGTGACGCCATGCAGGTCGGGATGGCTGAGGCTGCGCCAAGCGGCCGATACGGCGGGCCAACCGATCAGGACGGCGGCGACGCCCGCGACGAGCTGCGCCACGTCCTTCTGGCTCGGGTCGAGCATTTCCCATGCGACTGAAATGATCAGACATCCGCCCGCGGCCAGCGCGAGGCTGAGACGAAGCGCCAGGGCGCGTCGTTCCGAGTGACTCAACAGCGCGCCGTTCTCCTCAATCAGTGAAGCCGCGCTGCTGCTCATCGTGATTCTCCTGGTAGTATGGTGTGAACGGTTCCAGTACGGTCGATCACCGCGACTTGCCGCGCCCGTTTCAGCAAGGGGCCCACGTGATCGTAGTAAACACGGGTCAGCAGCATATTTCGGGACATCCCGTGCGACTGCTGCTCCAGGGCAATGACCGGCGCGGTCTGTGTTTTCGCCGCTGTGATCATTTCCTCGGCACTGGCCGAGGCGCTCGCCGCAATTCGATCTTTGTTCCGGTTGGCTTCCTGGGAGGTCATTTGCGCGCTGGTCCGCGCCGTGGCGGCTCTGGCTTCAACGTCCTGCGTCACGACCAACACATTGTCGAATGCCTCTTTGGCACCTGCGGGAATGGACGGGACGAGGTCGACGCGACTCACTGTGATTCCCAAGCTCGCGCCTCGTTGCCGCAGATCATCGAGGCGATGGTTAACCGCATTCAGCAGATCGGATCGGAGCCTCTCACGGCCTGTCGCCTGTGTGGTCTGCGCTGCAATCTCGGGGCGCGCAACGAGCACTGAATCGAGATCCCGACTGGCCATTACAGTCACAGTGCTCGCAATGAACAGCCGTTGCAGCGCTGCGTCGATGTGGGTTGACGCCACCGTGTATGCCAGTGGATCGTCGATCTGGTAGAAAAGACTCGCCTCCAGATGGACCACGCCGCCGTCACCGGTCAGCAGGAATCCGCTATTGCGGCGTGGATCGGTGCTCGTAAAGAACCCTTGTGTCGAGGCGTACGCGCTGTCGTCGTTACTGAACCGCTGCACCTTCAGCTCAAACTGTCGTGCCGACGCCGGGATCACTACAACTTGTTCGATGGGTCGCGGCCACGCGATTAGCAGACCCGACCCGTGCGTTCGCGCGACGGTTCCGAATCTCATCACCAGCGCCTGGCTGTCCGGCGGGATCTGGTGGATGTTGGACGCGAGCCAGCCGAAGGCTATCAGACACGCCATTGCAAACAGAAAGCGAAAGGAGATTGCGACAGCCTGGCCCCAGGGTCCGAGCCCACGCAGATCTTCGCGATTCTCGTCGGTCACGGCGTACCCCGTGCGTGCGGCAATTCGGGCACGACGCTCGCTGGCCCATCGACCAGTACGCGAAAGGGAGCGGCATCGGTGCGCAAAATGAGTTGCGTATTGCTGCCGACCACTGCGTCCAGAGATTCCAATGACCGCAACATCGTGTACAACTGAGGGTCAGTTTCGTACGCCTGCTTGTAGATGCTCGCGGCGGTGACCCGAGATTTCGCCTCGATATCCGCCGCCTCCACTTTTGCCTGGGCCTGCAGCACACGCGAGTCACGATCCGCTTCGGATCTGATCTGATCGGCCATCCGCTGGCCCTGCGCGGAGCGCTCGGCGGCGACCGTGTCGCGTTCGGCTTTCATCCGCTCAATGGTCGCAGTCAGCGTATCCGGCGCCAGAGTGAGCCGTTCGATGCCCACTTGGCGGATGCTGATCCCATACACTCGCAGGGCCTGCTCGTCGATACGCTGCCGGAGTGCGTTTTCGAATTGATCCA
>JAXDQF010000394.1:0-11189 GCA_034668025.1 Gammaproteobacteria bacterium
TTGGGGAGTTGCACGAGCTTGCGGATCAGAAACGCAAGTCGGCGGTGGAGCTTGGCAAGCTGTTCGATCAGAATTCCTTCGCGTTGGCCGCGGACCCGACGCGCCGGCTATTGCCGCCGGAGCGCGATCCCGAAGTGCCGTATCTGAACTTCGCGCCGCTCGATAACGTCGTGGACCGCTTGAAGAAAAGCACCAAGGCCTACGACGATAGCTACGCCAAGGTGCTGGCCGGCCAGACGAAACTGACGGCTGCGCAACTCAAGGAAATCAACGGCGATCTGCGTGAAATGGAAGCCGCGTTGACTGATACTCACGGCCTGCCGGGGCGCGACTGGTTCAAACATCTCGTGTATGCGCCGGGCCTTTACACGGGTTATGGCGTGAAGACGCTGCCTGCCGTGCGCGAGGCTGTTGAGCAGAATCACTGGGATGAGGCAAATCAGTACACAGTGACAACCGCCACGGCATTGGCGGCGTACTGCGATCGGCTCGACAAAACTTCCAGGCTGCTGAGCGGCGCGAAGTAGTTACGGAGTTGAGTGTCGCGCGATCCTGACGGGTATCGACTTGTAGGCCGGCGTCCCGCTCTGCTCATCCTGGTAGCTGAGCGGGACCAGGCAGTTGGCCTCGGGATAGTAGGCGCCGACCGAGCCGCGTGCGATGTCGTACGACACGACCGTGAAGCCTTTCAGCTGCAGATGCTCAAATGATGGCAGCGCGGTCGTGATGTCGACGAGATCGCCATGCCCCAGCTTTCTCTCGGTCAGATCCGCGTCATTCATGAACACGACATCACGGCGGCCGAACACGCCTCGATAGCGGTCGTCGTTTCCGTAGATGGTAGTGTTGTATTGGTCGTGACTGCGAAGGGTGGTGAGAAGCAACGCGCCTTCGTTGCTGACCGGCGCCTGCGGCAGCAGGAATTCAGCCCTGCCTGACGGGGTCTTCCAGACCCGCTCCGTGGCATGCAACGGCAGGCGGAAACCGCCGGGATGGCGAATCCGTTCGTTGTAGTCTTTGAAGTCAGGAAATACTGACTCGATGCAGTCGCGGATCTTGTCGTAGTCGTCGACCAGCTGTTCCCACGGCACCTTGCTGTCTGGAATCGTCGCGCGCGCAATTCCCGCCACAATCGCCGGCTCGGACAACAGGTAGCTGGAGGCGGGTGGCAGCTTCCCGCGGGAGGCATGCACCATCGACATCGAGTCTTCTACGGTGACCGACTGTGGTCCCGTCGCCTGTATGTCCTGCTCGGTTCGACCGAGGCAGGGGAGAATGATCGAGTCTTTGCCAATCAACAGGTGCGACCGGTTGAGCTTCGTCGCGATGTGCACGGCCAGATCCAGATTGCGCATCGCCTTGAAGCACTGCTCGGGATCCGACAAGGCCACGGCCAGATTGCCGCCCAAGCCGATGAATACTTTTGAGCGCCCGTCGAGCATGGCTTGCATCGCCGCGACCGCGTCGTGACCGTGTTCGCTGGGAGGCTCGAATCCAAACGTTCGCTCGATGCCCTCCAGCAGCGCCGCATTCGGCTTCTCCGAAATTCCAACAGTGCGATCACCCTGGACGTTGGAGTGGCCTCGTAACGGGCAGATACCGGCACCGGGTTTCCCGATATTGCCGCGCATCAGCAACAGGTTGGCGAGCTGCTGCACGTTGGATGTACCCAACACATGCTGGGTGACGCCCATGCCGTAGCTGATGATGGTTGCGTTCGATTTGGCGTAGGCGGCGGCAATCGTCTCCAGCTCCGATCGTGTCAGTCCGCTGCGAGCTTCAATGTCAGCCCACTCAGCAGCACGCAAGCTCGCGGCCAACACTTCGAATCCGTTCGTATGTGTGGCAATGAATTCATGATCGATAGCATCGTCGCTCGCGAGCAGGGCTTTCATGATGCCCTGCAGTGCGGCCGAGTCGCCTCCCACCTTGACCTGGTAGTAGGACGAAGCGATCCGAGTTGAGCCCAGCGTGCTCATCTCTATCGCGTTTTGCGGATCGGCGAAGCGCTCCAGTGCTCGTTCCTTGAGAGGGTTCAGAACGATGATGGGGACGCCTCTTCGCGAGCACTCGTGTAGCGTGCCCATCATGCGGGGGTGATTGGTTCCCGGGTTGTGGCCGATGGAGATGATCAGCTCACAATGGTCAAAGTCGTCGAGGGAGACTGTTCCCTTGCCGATGCCGATGGATTTCGGCAGGCCGACACTGGTGGCCTCGTGGCACATGTTCGAGCAGTCGGGGAAGTTGTTCGTGCCGTATTCACGGACGAAAACCTGGTACAGGAACGCCGCCTCGTTGGAGGTTCGCCCCGAAGTATAGAACTCGGCCATGTTCGGATCGGGCAGCGCGCGCAAGGCGGCGCCGATCTTGTCGAAAGCGGCCTCCCAGGTGATTGCCTGGTAGGTGTCAGTGCTCGCGTCGTATGCGACGGGGTGTGTCAGCCGCCCCTCGCTTTCGAGCTCCAGGTCCGTCCACTCCAGCAGTGATTTCACTGTATGGGTGTGGAAGAAGTCCAGTGTTACACGGCGTTTGGTGGCTTCCCACGTGACCGCTTTGGCACCGTTCTCGCAGAACTGGAACGTGGAGGTGTGATCTTTGTCAGGCCACGCGCAGCCTGGACAGTCGAAGCCGTCCGGTTTGTTGGTGCGGAACAGGAGCAGCGGCGCGACGTGCACGTCCATCTGCTCGCGAACTGCTCGGGCAGTCGCTCTCAGGGCACCCCAACCACCCGCGGGACTCCCGTAGGGTTTGATGCCAGGGACATTTGGTCGCTTCGCCATCAGTTACGGAATTTCAGGCTCCGATTGAAGCTCAACGCGGCGAGCGTGCAGGCCGCGCCCGAGAGCAGATACACACTGACATAGGCCAGCCCGAAATGAGCCGACAGTCCCAGTGCCACCAACGGCGCAAAGGCCGCCCCGATCAGCCAAGCCAGGTCTGACGTGAGGGCCGCGCCCGTGTACCGATACTTGGGCTCGAAATTGGAATTAACAGCCCCCGCCGCCTGCCCGTAGGAAAGGCCCAGGAGACTGAAACCCAGCAGGATGAAGATGTCCTGCCCAACGGGGCCCCCGCCCAACAGAGTGGGGGCAAACCCGCTGAACACCGCAATCGTGACTGCAAGGGTCCCTAGAGTCGTGCGCCGACCATATCGATCCGCGATCTTGCCGGACGCAATGATGCCGATGGCGGCGAGTCCTGCGCCGAACATCTGCACGCCCAGAAACTCTGGAATCGATTGGTGCGAATACAGCCGGATCCACGACAGCGGAAATACCGTGACGAGATGGAACAGCGCATAACTCGCCAGCGCCGCGAAGGCGCCGATGACGACTGTGGATCCTTGGGCACGCGCCATCTCCACGACATTGGTCGGCTCGAGCTCACGCTCATCGAGGAGCTTTGCATACTCGTGAGTGGCTACCAGCCGCAGGCGCGCAAACAGGGCCACGACATTGATCGCAAATGCAACATAGAAAGGGTAGCGCCAACCCCAGTCGAGAAAATCGTCAGGCGTGAGACTGGAGTAGAGGAATGAGAACAGTCCGCT
The DNA here is from genome assembly GCA_034668025.1 of Gammaproteobacteria bacterium. Lineage (GTDB taxonomy): Bacteria > Pseudomonadota > Gammaproteobacteria > Steroidobacterales > Steroidobacteraceae > 13-2-20CM-66-19. Next base: position 3,551 of record JAXDQF010000394.1, read on the forward strand.
GGCAATCACGAAGCCCACCGGGGCGCCCAACTGACCCAACATCGCGTACCAACCGCGGCGGTGCTCCGGTGCATTCATTGCCAGAAGTGAGGGCAAGCCATCCCACGAGCCGCCCAGCGCGACGCCCTGGCCTACGCGGAATATCGACAACAGCACGATGGCAGTGAATCCGAGGCTGCCGTAGGAGGGCAGGAAGGCAATTCCCGCCGTCGAGATACCGAGCAAAAACAGCGCAACAGTCAGCTTGGCTTCGCGTCCGAAACGCTTCTGGATGGCCATGAAGGCAATCGAGCCGATGGGTCGCGCAATGAAGGCGAAGGCAAAGATCGTGAAGGCGTACAGCGTGCCGTCGAGGCCGTTCGCGAACGGGAAGAAAACAGCCGGAAAGACGAGCACCGCGGCGATTCCAAACACGAAGAAGTCGAAGTACTCCGAGGCGCGGCCAATGATCACCCCGATGGCGATTTCGCCGGGCGCGATCTGCGAATGATCCGCGGTCTGCCGCGCATCGTTTCCCGGAATGTGCCGTGGCAGTGCGTCTGAGTTGATGTTGGCCATTTTTTGGTGCAATGAGAACGGGTGCGCCGGGTCGGGACTTCCTGCGCACCTATAGGGTCTCACTCTGCGGCCGTCGCTGCGATAGGACAAAACGTCCAATGCCGGTGCGCCTGCGCTGGCACTAGATTATGCGCTCCTTCGCAAGTGTGTCTGTCGCATGTCAATTTCCAGACTAATCAAAGGACTCGTTGCCCTGGGTGCCTTTGCGTTGTCGGGATGCAACACCGTGTTGTTGCATCCGTCAGGCGCCGTTGCAGCGCAACAGGGGCATCTCATCGTGCAGTCCACGGTCCTGATGCTGATTATTGTAATCCCCGTAATAGCGCTGACTGCGTTTTTTGCCTGGCGCTATCGGCAGTCCAACGAGGCCGCGACCTACACCCCGGATTGGGACCACTCTACGCAGCTGGAGCTGGTCATCTGGGCTGCACCCCTGCTGATCATCATCGCGTTGGGTGCCCTGACCTGGATCAGCTCGCACACACTCGACCCCTACCGGCCGCTGCGCCGCCTGGACGCGGCTCGCGCGGTTCCCAGCGGCACGCAGCCGCTGACCATCGAAGTCGTGGCGCTCGACTGGAAGTGGCTGTTTATTTATCCGGAGCAGGGGATTGCCGTGGTGAATGAATTGGCGGCGCCGGTGGATGTGCCTATCAACTTCAAGATTACGGCCTCCTCGGTGATGAACTCATTCTTTGTGCCTGCGTTGGCGGGGCAGGTCTATGCCATGCCGGGCATGCAGACCCAGTTGAATGCCGTAATGAACCAACCCGGCGAGTACGAGGGATTCTCGGCCAACTACAGCGGCGCCGGGTTCTCGGGGATGCATTTCAAGTTTCGGGGACTCAGCAGCGCCGGGTTTGACCAGTGGGTGCGGTCGGCCAAAGGTGCGGGACAGGAGTTGGGCAAGGAAGGTTATCTGGAGCTCGCACGGCCCAGCGAGCGGGATCCCATACGTCGCTATTCAGGCGTCGATGCGTCGCTGTACGACGCGATTCTCAATCAATGTGTAGCCACGCCCTGCATGGCGTCGATGGATTACTCGAAATGAGCAACCTGTTAGGTCGACTCGACTGGAATGCCATCCCGTTCCACGAGCCCATCCTGCTATACACCTTTATTGCCGTTTCGCTCGGCGGAGTCGCGATACTCGCTGCAATCACGTACTACCGCGCGTGGGGGCCGTTGTGGCGTGACTGGATCACGAGCATCGATCACAAGAAGATCGGCATCATGTACATCATCCTGGGAGTGGTGATGTTGCTGCGGGGTTTTTCCGACGCGCTGATGATGCGTGCACAGCAGGCACTGTCCTTCGGGAATTCGCTGGGTTACCTGCCGCCGCATCACTATGACCAGGTTTTCACGGCCCATGGCGTGATCATGATTTTCTTCGTGGCCATGCCGCTGGTCACGGGGCTGATGAATTTCGTGGTGCCGTTGCAGATCGGCGCGCGGGACGTTGCGTTTCCATTTCTCAATAATTTCAGTTTCTGGATGACGACCTTCGGCGCCGGGTTGGTCATGATGTCATTGTTCGTCGGCGAATTCGCCCGCACGGGCTGGCTGGCCTATCCGCCGCTTTCGGGTATCGCTTACAGCCCGGATGTCGGGGTCGACTACTACATCTGGGCTTTGCAGATTGCAGGTGTCGGTACCTTGCTTTCGGGTATCAACCTGATTGCCACCATTGTGAAGATGCGGGCCCCCGGCATGACGCTCATGAAGATGCCGGTGTTCACCTGGACCGCGCTCTGCACGAACGTCCTGATCGTCGCCGCCTTTCCGGTCCTCACCGCGGTGCTGGCGATGTTGTCATTGGATCGCTACGCCGGGACGAACTTCTTCACGAATGAGCTGGGCGGCAATCCGATGATGTACGTGAACCTCATCTGGATTTGGGGGCACCCGGAAGTTTACATCCTGATTCTGCCGGCGTTCGGTGTCTTCTCGGAAGTGGTGGCGACTTTCTGCGGGAAGCGGTTGTTCGGTTACGCCTCGATGGTGTACGCGACGGTGGTGATCACGATCCTGTCGTACCTCGTGTGGTTGCATCACTTCTTCACGATGGGCTCGGGCGCGAGCGTCAACTCGTTCTTCGGCATCACGACGATGATCATCTCGATTCCAACCGGGGCGAAGATCTTCAACTGGCTGTTCACCATGTACCGCGGCCGTATCCGCTTCGAGGTTCCGATGATGTGGACCCTCGGCTTCATGATCACCTTCGTGATTGGTGGCATGACCGGCGTGTTGCTGGCCGTACCGCCCGCTGACTTCGCGCTCCACAACAGCCTGTTCCTGGTGGCGCATTTCCACAATGTGATCATCGGTGGCGTGTTGTTCGGGATGATGGCCGGGATCACGTATTGGTTTCCGAAGGCGTTCGGCTTCAAGCTCGATCCGTTCTGGGGCAAATGCTCGTTCTGGTTCTGGCTCGTCGGCTTCTGGTTTGCCTTCATGCCGCTGTATGTCCTCGGCCTGATGGGCGTGACCCGGCGGCTGAGCCACTTCGACGATCCGTCGCTGCGAATCTGGTTCCTGATCGCAGCTTTTGGTGCGGTGTTGATTTTCCTCGGCATCCTCTCGTTCCTCATCCAGCTGTACGTCAGCTTCCGCAATCGCGAGTCGCTCCGCGACACGACCGGCGATCCGTGGGACGGCCGCACCCTGGAGTGGTCCACGTCCTCCCCGCCGCCGGCTTACAACTTCGCGTTCACGCCGGTGGTTCGTGACAACGACACCTGGGATGACATGAAGAGGAACGGGTATGTACGGCCGCAGAGCGGGTTCATCCCCATCCACATGCCGAAGAACACCGGCGCTGGCTTCGTGCTCGCGGCTCTGAGCGCCGTTGTCGGGTTTGCGCTGATCTGGCACATGTGGCTGCTGGCGTGCGTTGGGTTTGCCGCGCTGTTGATTTCTATTGTCGTTCACACGTTCAACTACAAGCGTGACTTTCATATTCCGGCTGAGGAAGTGGGGCGCGTTGAGGACATTCGTACGCGAATGCTGGTTGGCAGTCATGTCTGAAGGTACTTTGATGGCGGCTGAGGCTGGGTTCCCCGCTGGTGCCGCTACTGCCGGCGCCGACATGGGCGGCGGGGCTGTTGCCGGCGGGGCGGCCGGGACGGTGCCGCGGTTCTACATGACCCGGGAGCACCACCCCGAGAACGGCACGTTGTTTGGGTTCTGGCTCTATCTGATGAGCGACTGCCTGGTGTTCGCGTGTTTGTTCGCCACGTACGCCGTGTTGGGTCGCAGCTATGCAGGCGGCCCCACTGGAGGCGAGCTGTTTGACCTCCCGCTGGTCGCAGTCAACACCTCGCTGCTGCTCCTGTCATCCATTACCTACGGTTTTGCGATGTTGGAAGTCCAGCGGGGACGCCTGCGGGCCACCCTGGTGTGGCTCGGCATCACGGGCCTGCTCGGCGCCGGCTTCATTGGTATCGAGCTCACCGAATTCACGCACCTGATCCACGAGGGCGCCGGACCCCAGCGCAGCGCCTTTCTGTCGTCGTTCTTCACGTTGGTCGGCACGCACGGGCTTCACGTGACGTTCGGTATCGTTTGGCTCATCACGCTGATGGTGCAGTCGGCCAAGCACGGGCTCATCCCCGAGAACCGCAGGCGTTTGATGTGCCTGTCGATGTTCTGGCATTTCCTGGATGTGGTGTGGATTGGGGTGTTTACGTTTGTCTATTTGATGGGGGTGCTGCCTTGAACGCGAGTGCCGATGTGGCGGGCGGGACCGGTGAGGCCGGCGGGCGAGGTCGGGCAGGCGGCCGCAGGCGCTGGCGCGATGGACGTCGTGGAGGATTTGATCACGGGCATGCCAATGGTGCGTATGTCGACGGTGGTGCTTTGGAACACGGTGCTGGCGGCGGGCACGGGGGCCACAGTGGCGATGGTCACGGCCATGGCGACGGCGGCGCCCACCTGACTTTACGCGGTTACGCGACGGGTTTCTTCGCGGCTGTCTTCCTCACAGCCATCCCGTTCTGGCTCGTCATGGGCAAAACCTTCGGTAGCTCTAACACCACTGCCGCCGTGATTCTGGCGTTTGCGGCCGTGCAGATCGTGGTGCACATGGTGTACTTCCTGCACATGAGCCCGAAGTCCGAAGGAGGGTGGAACCTTCTGGCGCTACTGTTCACCGTCATGCTCGTGGTGATCGCGCTCAGCGGGTCGCTGTGGGTGATGTATCACCTGAATCACAATATGATGCCGGCCTCGATGATGAACATGCACAACATGCCGTGAGCCCGCCTGGCAATCCCGCGATTACGTCCGGCACGCCCGTGCGCGGCGGGCACGGCGTGGGCGCCGGGCGTGGAGCGTACGGCGGTGAGTGATCTCGACGTATTGCCTCGGCGTCGCCGCTCGCCGTTGTTTCTGGCGATTGTCGGCACCCTGGCCATTCTGTTCTTCGTGGTGTTCGTGGCGCTCGGGACCTGGCAGGTCAAGCGCCGAGTCTGGAAACTCGATTTGATTGCACGTGTTGAGCAGCGCGTTCACGCGCCGGCAGTCGCCGCGCCGGGCCCGGCACAGTGGCCGAATGTCACCGTGGCCGCCGACGAGTACCGGCACGTCACCGCCACCGGCACCTTCCTCGATGGCTCGCAGACGCTAGTACAGGCGGTCACCGACCTCGGCGCCGGCTACTGGGTGCTGACGCCGTTGCGGTCGGCGGATGGGAGCATCGTGTTGGTGAACCGCGGGTTCATCCCGGCGGACGACCGCAATCGAGTCCAGCCAGGCTCGGCGTCACCATCGGCGACGGTGACTGGCTTACTCCGCATAACCGAGCCCCATGGCGGATTCCTTCGCCACAACGACCCCGCGGCGAACCAGTGGTATTCGCGCGACGTCCAGGCGATCGCGGCGGCGCGCGGACTGACCCGCGTCGCGCCGTATTTCATCGACGCTGAAGCCCTCGCCAGCGCCGCCGCGGCCCCGCCGGGCGCGCCGTCGCCGCCCATGCAGTCCGAGGTGCACCAGCCAGCGTCGTCCACGGCGGCCGCGACGGCACCTCCATCACGCGAGCCCGACGCACAGGCAGTTACCAACCGCGCCGCGCCCACCGGCCCGACGGTACCCCCCACCCCAGGCCTAACTGTCGTCACCTTCCACAACAGCCACCTCGTCTACGCAATCACCTGGTATACGCTTGCGCTAATGGTCGCTATCGCCGTTCCATTGGGGCTCCGCAAGCAATGAAACCCACCAAGCAATGAAGCGCGTCCGGGGCGCGGAAATCGATCCGCACGCATTCGACGACTCCACTGGCCTGGAGAACATGCGGCAGCTCATCGAGCTCCGCTGGATCGCCGTCGTCGGCCAGATCATCACCATCGCCGTCGTCAATTTCGCCTTCGACATCCATCTGCCGCTGCGGCAGATGTCCGTCGTCCTGATATGCCTGGTCGCGTTCAACATCGGCAGCATGCTGCGATGGCGGGCGCATCACGAAGTCACCAACGGCGAGTTGTTCTTCGCTTTGCTCGTGGATGTGACGACACTGACCGCGCAGTTGTACCTCAGCGGGGGCGCGACGAATCCATTCAGCTTCCTGTACCTGCTACAAGTCATCCTCGGAGCCGTCCTGCTCAGGGCCTGGTCGGTATGGACGATGGTAGGTATCACCGTCGCATGTTGCATCGGTCTCACAGTCTTCTTCAGGCCACTGGCAATTCCATCCGATTATTACAGCGGCCCGTACATCGAAGGTACCCTCATCTGTTTCGCCCTCATAGCCTCGCTCCTGGTCATCTTCATCACCCGCATCAATCGAAATCTTCGAGCGCGGGATGCACGACTGGCCGATCTGCGAGAGCGCGCGGCCGAGGAAGAACACATCATCCGCATGGGGTTGCTAGCCTCGGGAGCTGCACACGAGTTAGGGACACCGCTGTCCACCGTGTGCGTGATACTTGGGGACTGGCGTCGAATGAAGGCCATTGCCGCCGACCCCCAGATGCTGGAAGAAATCGACGAAATGGAAGCGCAGGTCAAACGCTGCAAAACCATCGTCAGCGGCATCCTGCTTTCAGCAGGCGAAGCACGCGGAGAGTCGCCAGTCGCAACAACTATCCGAACGTTCCTCGACGACTTGGTTGAAGAGTGGCGCGAAACGCGGCCTGTCACGCGCTTCACGTACGAGAATCGTTTCGGCCAGGACCTCCCGATCGTCTCCGACTCGGCGATCAAGCAAATGATCCACAACGTGCTCGATAACGCGCTCGAGGCGTCCCCAAGCTGGGTCGGCTTCGACGTTGCGCATGAAGGCGACGCGTTGAAGCTCACCATCACCGACCAGGGTCCCGGGTTTCCCCCGGAGATGCTGGCGCAGTTGGGTAAGCCGTATCAGTCGAGCAAGGGCAAGCCAGGTGGCGGGTTAGGGCTATTTCTAGTGTCCAACGTAGCGCGCACGCTCCATGGCAGTGTTTCGGCTCATAATCGGTCGGAAGGTGGTGCCGTAGTGACGCTGACGCTACCGCTCGAGTCAATTACGTTGGAGGAGAGCACGGTCGATGGAAGATGAGCGCCTTCTCCTCATTGTCGAGGACGACGCGGCGTTTGCCCGCACGCTGCATCGCTCATTTGAGCGCCGCGGCTATACAGTGCGCGTTGCATCGACGCTCGAAGAAGTTGCCAAACTTCTAGAGACGCAAACACCAGAGTACGCCGTCGTCGATCTGAAGCTGGCCGCAGGGGCGTCCGGTTTGGCGTGTGTGCAGAAGCTGCATGCGCACGATTCGGAGATGCTCATCGTCGTGCTCACCGGGTATGCGAGTATCGCTACCGCAGTTGAGGCGATCAAACTCGGCGCATGCCACTACCTGGCCAAGCCTTCGAACACCGACGACATCGAAGCGGCGTTTGGTCGCGCCGAAGGGGATGCCGACGTCACTCTAACCGAGCGGCCCACGTCGATTAAAACACTAGAGTGGGAACGCATCCACGAAACACTCGCTGAGACGGGATTCAACATTTCTGAGACCGCGCGACGCCTCGGTATGCATCGCCGGACGTTGGCGCGGAAATTGGGAAAACAGCGGGTCAAGTAGCCGTTTCAGGG
>JAXDQF010000395.1:0-45060 GCA_034668025.1 Gammaproteobacteria bacterium
AGGCCGACACCCCCTAGGCGCCACGAGAGATTCGGCGGAGATTGACCGGGCGGTTGCAGGCGGTTGGGTGAGATTTCGCGCTCTCCGACGACCAGCGGCTCGGCACCTCCGTGCCCATCTGGGATAGACACGCTGCGGATTTCGCGTGCGAGCACCATCGGCAGGAAGCTTTCTTCCCACTCGTTCAGAGGGCGGTCAGTCGATGGACCCATCCCCAGGTCCATGGGCAGCATCATCGACGGCTCGGCGGCCATCAGGCGATCAATCTGCTGACGGTAGGTCAGCGGTGCGGGTCGTGCAGCCAGCGCCGGCTCCAGCACACCTCCCAGCACCGAATTCAATACATCTCGAATTTGGGTTGAACAGTTGCTGGTCAGGTAGTCGTACTCGTACTTCAGATTTTCTGGTTGCAGGTTCCAGATCAGGAAAGACCGCAGCTTTCCCGCCTGTTCTGCGGACAATGCGAGTCGCTGTTCGAGGACCGATCGACCCGCATCGATGTAGTCTCGCTGATTGACATCGCTATGCTCGGCGTCAATCATGTAACGCATGTGGCCGCGCGCAAAGTTCAGGAGGAAAGCGCCGTCTTCAAAGTCGAAGACGCCATAGTTGAAGTCTCCCGATTCACCGGAAACGCGGTCCCGAATCCGGATGGCGTTGTGACCGAATCGCTCCCAATACACCTGCCCGGGCCCGTAGGTAACAAGCGATACTTCTAAGTCTTCTGCCGGAGCCGTGAGCACGCCAGCGCGCGCAGAGACACCGCCGAGACAGAACAGCACGATGAGCACACAGATTTCGCTGCTTCTCACTGGGGACAGCCTGATCCGCGAGATTCGGTTCGAGCAAAAAATGGAAACCAGTTTCCCATCTCCCCTGCTTTCACCGTCCCGTCACGCCTGCGGGTAGCGATGCAGGCTCCGAAGCGATGCCGACAACGAAATCGAGCCGTTGGTCCTTCTGCAAGAAGTCCATTGCATAGATTTGCATCATCGTGCGCCGGACGAATCGGTATTTGTCGTAACCGCCCCGTGGAAGCGGATTTGGCGCAGCCAGCGACATGTAGAAAAAGCCCGTAGGATTTTCGTCGGAATTCTTGCCGGGCATCGTTCCCCGGCGGATCCGTCATGTTTGGTGCCGACCTGAAGTACGTCGATGACTTGCCCTCCCAAGTGACGGCGAGTGTAGCGGGATAGGAGTGCCATCTTGCGGACAGCAATTTCGTGCGTGCTGATCTCGACCTGCCCACCGTCGGGTGTGATCAGAGGTCTAATTCCAACGCTAACTTTTCTCGTGAGTTGAGCGCCTCTCACGAACGGGTGATTTGTCCATGCTTTTCCCGGGATTCCCGAACCCGACGCGAATCCCTTCTATTGCAGAGGACGTGACTACCGATCTGACAACCATGCTTTTCCGTACCACAGCGTCGCGCAGGTAGGGATTCACAGACGAGAGTTTTGAGCTCATTGCCAAATGTTACCAGAGCCCGCCAATCAATGGCGTAGCCAAGAATCCGAAGGCATCGAAGTGTCAGCATTTACCCCAGGGGCCATCCCGGCGTGCTTGAGGAACGCTACAACTTGCTCGCACTTCACCGTGGGAAAACCGAGGAGGAAATCGTCGATCGAGTCACCAGCGTTGATGTAGTCGAGCAGGGTTTGCACGGGCACGCGCGTGCCGGGAATACTGGAGTTCCACCCAGGATGTCCGAAGAACTGCTGACGACGGATTTACTCATACGGTCTAAGTCAACTAACCGCCATCCGTTGCGACGGCACATCCCTGACCGTAGGAGATTCAGGCCTAAAACATTCATGAAAATTGAAACCTTTATTTTCGATTTTCACGGATGCGCTTACACATTCGTTACACATAAAATCCGCGGACTACTCACATATAAGCGGGGCCGGATCGGCCGAGTGCGTAAACTTCGCCCCCGTTTCGCAGGAGCAGCTCAACGACTTTTACCGGCACTCAAGGGAGCCCTGGTTGACGTCGACTGGCGCACCAGCTGTCAACCTGCAATGAGGTCAACCCATAGATTGAGAGTTTGATCGTGCCATTCGATCTTACTCAGGAGATAAGGACGCACCTCTTCGAAGTAGCGTGTTTTCAACACGTTTGAATCAATATAACCAGCGCGCGCCAATCCAAGCAGATCCTCTCGGTCCCGATCTGAGTTGCGTTCCAGCTTGGCGAGAGCGACATCAACCGGGTCCAAGGCGAACAGTCGTAAGTTATTCCACGGCGAGTCAGGATACATTTCCTGCAGTCGGTCGGCATAGTCGCATGGTGGAGTTGCGATGCCGACATATTGAACGTGGACACGATACTTCTTATACAGGCTCGACCCGAGCCCACCAACGGCTTCGACATCATCTTGGCGGACATCGTGGAAATCGACAAGAAGTCGATATCGCCAGTGCTCCGTCCGATCCCGTATTGCTGTGTCACCACGAAACCACCGAGGCAGCGGAGTGTCACTGCCCCTTTGAGTTCAGAGTCGAGCGCCCGAAGAAACGAACGCCACGGTTCGGGCGGCTCAAGGGGACGGAACGTCTTGGACTCAATTGGCATAGGGCAGTTGATCGACGGTCAATCCGCTCAGCAAATTCCAATGTTGTGCCAGCGGAGATCGATTCGAGACCAGCCATCGCCGCTCCACCGCGGGCATGCTTTCGCGGCAAAGTGTGTCCTCACGCGCGAGCCGCGCGCGCTCGAGTTTTGCCTCCGCCTGCGCGAGAGGTTGGAGTGCTGATTGAAACTCTTCGCGCGACGTCGCTAATTGTTGAGCCAAACCGACCACGAAACCCAGTCGATTCTGGACGTCCTTGAGTTTCACCTGATCGACGAGCCAGGACCAGTCCGCATCTGGATAGCTGGCGAGAACCCATGGAAGAGCTTCGGTTAATCGAACTTCGAGGTCATCATGTACCAGGGATTGGAACACCAGCAATGCCGGGTTAACTCGTTCGCCGCGCAGATATTCAAATCCCGGATATCCGAGCCCAGAGAGCTGCCGCGCGAGCCTTGATGCGTCCACATCACTCAAATCCGACAATTCCGCAGGTAATGGGAGCGCGACCGGCGACAGCCCGTAGACGCGTGTTGCCAAGCGAGCCAGTTCCTGAGTCACGGGTCGCCGACCCTTTTCTAGCTGAGAAAGGTACGCCTGCGAAACACCCAAGCGCTCTGCGGCTACAACCTGCGTCAAGCCCGCCGCCACCCGTCCAGATTTGAATTGTCGAGGATTCATAAGCGCAGTGCGTGAGACCGCATGATATTACATCATGTGCAATATTACACTATTAGCAATATTGATGCTTTCTCGATTCGAAACCTGATCCTCAAGTGCGCCGACTGGCTCACTTGCCACGGGGCGGTTATGGCATATATGATCTCCAGATGGAGAATGATTAAGTGCACATTCGACCGGCGATCAGGCGTCGCGGGCGGTTATTCAGCCCCGCGGAAGCGGCTGCTTTGACTGAGCTGCCATTGAAGGCGGTGAATAATGCCATCGATAAAGAGATCGTACCGGCGGCTGATTCGGCGGGACATGGCTCTGGTCGCTGGTTCACCGTGTGCGGCTTGCTGGCGCTCTCCTTGGAGCGCCGTCTGTCATCAATGCTCGTGCCCGATGAGCGGCGGAAGCTGTTCCGGATGGTCGAGGAGCGACCCTATCTGAAGCGATCTTCCAAGGGACCCCTGCGCATCGATCTACGCAGGACGCGCCGGGAGCTGGCGGCAGCTATCTGGCGGTTACGGAAGATTCGAGCACTAGTTGACTCCAACCCCGCCGTGGTCGGCGGTGAGCCGACTTTTCGCGGTACTCGGATCCCGATTCACCTCGTCGCCTCCCTGCTACTGGAGGGCGCGACTGAAGAGCAACTCAAAGAAAGCTATCCCCGCCTTACACGCCAGATGATCCGGTTGGCGCCGCTGTATGCGGCCGCCTACCCGTTGCGCGGGCGGCCGCGCCAATCCAACCTTTCCGAGATCACGCCGAAGCGCATTGTCCGAACGACGCTGCCACCTGCGAAGTCGTGAAATTCCTGATCGATGAATGTCTCACGGACACGGTTGGTGCGTGTCGCGAACGATCACGGCCATGAGTCGCACCACGTTGCCCACGTCAACTTGGCCGGCCTCAAGGATTGGGACGTCACGGACTATGCAATTACGCATCGCACGGACGCCGATCTCGTACTTTAATTACCGAATGCGCGCGGCGCGCGACGACTTATCCAACAAAAACTTGCACATTTTTTTTACACATAACCTTCGGAGCGGGTTAAAATACCAGCCGAACCAAACACTTAGGCTACCCCCATGCGGACTCAAAATCCGCCGCCCTTAAAAGCGTGTCGGTTCGACTCCGACCTCGGGCACCAATCAATTGTTTCAGACCGTCTCATCCGGTCGCATCCCTTTGCACGGATTTGCCGAGAGAAAGGGCCAGCGGGCCTGCTGTCGTCAGCGCTGCTGTTGGGTGATGCAAGAGTCGTGTCACCGCGTGCGGTGAAGATTAGAAAACGACAGCTCCTAGCTTGAGAGATGTCGGTCGTCCGGCCGCATGTTTCAGCCAACCATCCTTTGCCCGCTCTCCATTGCTTGCCGATTTTTTCTGTCAGGGCGATACAACGGAACATCGGAATCGCGAAATTCCGAAGATCCTCAACGGCCTCGTCAAAGCGATTCACGAGAGTCCCCTCTTCGATCTTTTTCACAAAGGCGTTCCATTGCATGAGATGCTGCTCCACAAAACCCTCTGTCAGCACTTCAAAGTCGTCTGTTGGTATAACCGTCTCTCGATTTTTGAAAGTAGCTTCAACAGCTTTGAGCAGTTTTTCTCTCTCAAAATCGAGATGACTCGCGCAAACCCATACGTCATAAAAGTCCTTCATACGGCTGTTAGCTTCTCCGAGCCCTACCATCGCCTGGAGCTTTTCGGCAATAGTCTGTATGGAGCGGATCCAGACATTGCTCCACTCATCGAGTATCACGGTCTAGGCGCGCAACCGATTTAACCTACGAGACCCCAATAGCGGCTATTAACTCGAGCCTGAGCGGTACCTGCAGAACAGGTATCAGCTACAGCGGTCGGGCTATACTGAGGTGAGCAAATCTGACCCGGTGGAGTGTTTCATATGTTCGCAATTCGAAAGAAAGCTCAACGGGTCATTGAGAAACTGGCAGGAGTCGACTTCGAGCACACAAAGGGAAGATCCTTTTTTGTGATCGACGCAGCAAGGATGGGGGAAGCCTGGTATTCCTACCGGTCGATGCTCCGTACCGTGTTACAGAGCAATCAGATTGATCATGTGCTCGACGTCGGAGCGAATACAGGTCAGTTCGGCCGAACATTGCGGTCGGTGTATTCGGGGCGAATCAGCTCGTTTGAGCCTGTGTCGAAATCTTTCCGGGAGCTAGAGCTCAAAATCGGATCAGATGATGACTGGCACGCCTATAACTTCGCCTTGGGTTCCACTGAGGGCACGCAGACGATCCATGTTTCCCCGTCGTCTGTTTACAGCTCTTTATTGAAAAGCAATGACTACTGCGCTTCCAGGTTCGGGGAGAGGTCAGTCGGAAGCCGTGAAGAACGCATCTCGATCCGGCGCCTCGATACAGTGCTCGAGGAGATCGTTTCCAACGGCTCATTTCGAAAGATTTTCCTGAAGTTGGATACGCAGGGATTTGACATGGAGGTATTCAAGGGTCTCGGTAACAAGTTGGACGAAGTCCTCGTTTTGCAGTCCGAGGTCTCACTCATTCCCATCTATGACAACATGCCGCATTGGACCGAGAGCATATCGTTGTACGAAAGCGCTGGATTCGGTGTAGTTGGCATGTTTCCCGTCAATTGGGATGCCGGCCGAGTGGTTGAATACGACTGTCTTTTGACCAGAAAGCTCTGATGTTACTTCGTTGATGCGCTGCGTGACCGTTTGGTCTGGCTGGGACTTCGGAACTCAACTAGCGCGGCCCCCTGGTCGCTGTGCTCCGCGGCAACCTTCAAGGCAACGAGCGCCGGTTTGCGAGGACGATACCGGGCGCGTCCTGACTGGAGCGGTGAAATGGAACGCCAAGCCGCTCGAGGCCAAGTGGCACCTTCATCACCTCAATTCCCTTGAGCGGCTTGCTCAATCTGACGTGCAATGAGCCCACGCAGCTCAGGCTGACGATTCTCCCCTTCTCTATTGGCCGCTGGTGGCTTTGCACGCGAGTTCATCGACGTAGCGCGCGCAAGCCGACGTCAGGTAAATCTCTGGAGTCTCACTGAGACTTTCAGACCTCGTTCCGGCGCCATCAGAAGGCGGCGGTAGTGGGCGTAGTCGTCCGCGTCGAAATTCGCATGCCTTGCGATTGAGCATACTCATGCGGACTCAAATCCGCCGCCCTTAAAAGCGTGTCGGTTCGACTCCGACCTCGGCACCACGTGAACGTGCGGTTCGGTCAGGGCCAGGTGACTGCCGCGGCAGCATCAAACAACCTCAACGTTCTGACCTCATTTCTGAGTGAATATGTCCTTTTCCCCTCCTCAGCTTGCGCCCGCGGAGCGCTACTCGGACGATCTATCGGTTTACGCGTATGAACCAGCCTGCTCGCCAGTGTAGTAGACGCATTGGACTTTTAGTGCGCAACAAGCTGATTTTCTGAGCTGAAACAGTTACACACTCCTTACACATAAAGGCACTATCGAAGCGGGCGTCGAGAGCTAACAGGAGGACGCACGGGATCTGGCTCAGGTGCAGGTCTCCGCGGAGGCCGAATTCCATATTCCGAATTGGACGCCACCTGATTCTGAAATAGACGACGCGTCACGGATCGAATATTCCAACCTTCCGTCCCTCCTCCCGGCGCGAAGCGCCAGTAAAATCGCGCGTATGGCCCGCTCTTAGCCGATAGCACTCCGTATTAGGACTGCTTTTGCCCCCTCAGCTGCCCAGCAAAAACAACGTCTGCTATCGATGAGCCCACATTTGACGTGTTGCACGACAAGTGGTGTAGTCAGTCCAATCGCTTACCGGGAAGCTGGCGTGTTATTTGACACGCTCTCGTGGTGTTTGTTTGCTACCGTTCGGTCGCCTGAGTAAGTGTTATGCTGCATCCATATTGAGCGCAGCCTGAAAGGCACGATGCATGGATCAAACTGAAATCTTCCGACCATTCTGCGCCACCATGGTTCTGACGCTGGTGGTGTGGGTCTATATGTACGGCCGCCGCCTATCCTTTATCTTCTCAGGCAGTCTCGATCCGAAGCAGATGACTCCGCTCGAGTTGGCTCGGCTATCTCCGCCTCAGGTTTCCAATTCGTCTGACAATTTGAAGAACCTGTTTGAGCTGCCCACAGTTTTCTACGTTGTCGTCCTCTACATCTACGTGACCAACCAGGCTGATAGGGCATATCTGTGGGCGGCGTGGGGATTCTTCCTGTTCCGAGCGCTGCACAGTGCGGTGCATTGCACTTTCAACTTCATCCCCCTTAGATTTTCCCTGTACGTAATCTCCGCAGGGGCGTTGTGGTTTATTGTGTTAAGGGCTGCTCGGGCGGCTATGTGGTAACCAACTGAGGAAGGGAGCACCGTAGCCCATGCCGCATAACAGGCACATGCACGGCGCCCGGACGCATCAAGTGTTTGGCCTCAAAGCGAGCAAGCTGAGTGTCCCTCGTGACCCAGGGCAATGTACGGGAAGCAGGCGACGTCAGCGATGGTTGGACGGTCGAGCGCGAGCCAATTCCGCTTCCCGAGATGAGACTCGACGACATCGAGCAGGCGCGCAGACTTTTCCACTGCGACCCGGTGGTTCAGTTTGTAGCCGAACTTGTCATGTAAACGTGCGTCGTAAGGACCGCGAGCCACCTCGTTCTCGGCGACCATCAGCCATTCGGCAACGTGAGCCATTGCGTCGGCATCGATGGGAAACCAGGTTTCGCCACCATACTTGCGCGCGAGGTTGATGAGGATTGCCTGTGAATCGCGCAACGTGAGGTCGCCGTCGACGAGAATGGGGACCTCGCCGAATGGATTCATGTTGATCAGCGGCGGACGCTGTGCGCTCCCGCCAGGAAGTCCACCGGGATCAGCTCGGCCCGCTGGCCGATCAATGACAGGAACAACCGCACCTTGTAGCAATTGCCGGAGAGCTCGAGGTCGTAGAGTTCATTTAGGCCACCTGAGAATTGCGGCGTCGATTCTACCGCGGATCGAGACTCGGACCGCAAACAGCTTGAATCGCTACGCAACTGTCAAATCCCCCTCTGCCAGCGACCCACCACCGCGTACGTAATAGCAGAACTGTGTGCCGCCGCGCGGCGCTGAAGCTTCGGCAGTCAACACAATACGAGCGTCTTTACCCATTACAAGGATCAAGGGAGGGTCTATGGAACAGAGAACCGCTATGACTATGGCACGTTGTGTTGTTGCCGCCCTGGCGGGCGGGATTGCGATCGCTTCGATGTCCGGATGCGCAACCATTATGCACGGAACCAAGCAGGACGTCGGCATATCCAGCACGCCCACCGGCGCGTCGGTGATGATCGACAATACGATCAACGGAGTGACGCCCGTAGTGGCCAAGCTCCGCCGAAAGGAAAACCACGTCGTCCGAATACAAATGGCCGGCTACCAGCCTTTTGAAACGACGTTAACACACAGCGTCAGCGGCTGGGTGTGGGGCAATGTCGCTTTCGGTGGACTGATCGGGCTCGCAGTGGATGCCGCCTCAGGCGGAATCTACAAGCTGACTCCGGAGCAGATCGAGGGGTCGCTCCAGACCGGGCATGCGTCGGTCACCAACACGAGTGAGGGCATTTACGTAGTTGCGGTTCTCGCGCCCCAACCTGATTGGGTTCGGGTCGCGCAGCTGGAACACGAATAGCCTTTGATCGTAGGACCGGATGCAGCACGGCAATGGTGTGAGCATCCGGTCTTTTGGGTCCATGAGGATAGCCCGCACGTGACAACCAATTCGACTCCGACCTCCGCGGCGGCACTCAGATGTTTCTCAGTTGCGCTCACAGCGCGACACCCGCCGGCCGGCTACTGAGATGACAGCAGATATCTATTGGATAACGGATTTGGGGCCGGGTCGCCTGGCAATTCTCGGCCGCCCTCGACCTGGAGAGTGGCTAGCCGATGAAATCGCCGATTGGGCTGCGGCAGGACTTACCGATGTTGTCTCTTTGCTCGAGGACTTCGAGATACGAGAGACAGGACTGCTGGAAGAAGCCGGCCTGACGCGCCAAGTAGGGATCTCTCTGGAACGGTTCCCGATAGCGGACCGTGGAGTGCCGGTGTCGATCGATGCGACCAGGAGGCTGTGGACGCATCTCGCAGAGAAAATTCGAGGTGGTCGAGCTGTTGGAATTCATTGCCGTGCCAGTATCGGCCGCGCCGGCATGATCGCGACTGGGGTTCTAGTCGAGCTCGGAGTGCCACTGTTCGATGCGCCGAGCCGGCTATTTCGTCAGGGCAACAGACCCTCGCAGGTAACACGAAGCATTCAGCTTCTGAAAGGCAGGTCGGATTCGGCGCTGTCAGCTTCAAACGCGCCGCGCATCCGTAACCGGATCAAGAGCGCGCCATCGCCGCGATGGGGCGCTTCGATCCGCCGGGGCTACGGGAAGTGCAGTGTGTTCTGGTATCCCTGGCGCCAGGACACGCCATCCGCCGACTTCCAGACGATATCGTTGGACCAGTTCCGCGCCTTGGTGGTGCCAACAACATATGCCGTTCCATTCAGCACGGCGAACGTTCCACTTGGAACATCCTGCGAACGCTGCTGCCAGCTGACACCGTCACCCGAGCACCACACATCGTGCATGCCGACGTCAGGGTACAAGCACATGTTGCCGGCTACTGAGATCGCTGGCCCGAAGGTCTGCTTCGGCAACGTGTCATCGGATGCAACCTGATTCCACGTCATTCCATCCACAGATGACCACACATCGTTTGAAAAGGTGCCGTAGAACTGCGTGTATCCCCCGATGACATACACCAGATTGTTGTGCACCACCACCCGATAGGTTGCTCGCGGCCCATATGGCGCGCTATCCAACACCCGTGTCCAGGTGGCGCCATCGGTAGATGACCACACTTCGGGTGTCAGGTTGTTAGTGTCGTTCCCGGCGAAAGCCAGCAACTTCCCGTTTAGATCGACCACATTGTAGAGTTGCGTCGCGGAGAACGGCGCGGCGTTGGTCAACAGGCTCCAGTTCTTACCGTCAACGCTGTCCCACACCTGTCGGTAGTAGTTGGGCGCGGAATACTGCCAGCCAGCCACGAGGAGCAGCCGGTCCGACCGGGCCACCATCTTGGCCAGACCCGAGATCGCAGGGCTCGTGTGCGCCTCCTCCGTCCAGCGAATTCCGTCCACCGACGACCACATTTCCAACTCATCGCCCAGCGCCCACAGTCGATCTTTGAACGCAACCATCGCCAGGGCGGAGGTACCCGGCACCGCCGCGGATATGGAATGCTTGGTCCAGACATCGCCGGTTGCGGAGGACCAGACTTCATCGTATCCGCCGCCGATAACCCACAGCTGACCGTTCAGATACTCGGCACCGTGATCAGCGCGAGGCATGAACTGGGCGCTGTTCGTAACGAGAAACCACGTGCGTCCATCAGTGCTCGACCAGACATCACGCTGCGCACTTTGATGTCCTTCGGCTCCCGCAATGAGCCACAGTTGCTTGCCATCGGTAATGACGCGCTGATTAAAGCGGGGACCGAACTCGGCTTGTGCGGTTTCCTGCGCCCAGGTAACACCGTCCGCCGAGGACCAGATGTCCGCATACACGCCACCCCAGAAGCCACCGATGATCCAAAGTCGACCATTGAATGAGACGAGCTCAGCGTTGGACCTGCGGCCCCACGGCGCGGCGGTCGTTGTGGCCGTCCAGGTCGTGCCATCCGCAGTACACCATACGTCGTTCCCAAGCTGACCCGTCGCCAACTGACCCGCTGCGATACACATTGCTGTATCGGAAGCGGTGGCCGAAAACGAAGCTCGCGCCGGGAAGGCGCCCGCCGTCGCCATTGTCCAAGTCTTTCCATCGGTCGAGGTCCAGACATCGCCCAGGAGTGTGTTGCTGGTGAGGCCGACACCACCGATCACCCACAGTGCATTCTTGAATGCCACCAGTTTGAAAGAGTTGCGGGGCGGAAACGACGCGCTCGCAGTCTCGAGCCGCCAGTTCGAACCATCGGCCGAGGACCAGACCTGATTGGGAGAATCGTAATTTCCCGTGACCAACCAGTGCCGGCCGTTGACAGCGGCGGTACCGAAGTAGCGCTGGGAGCCGAATTTCTGCTCCGGCAGAACGATTGGCGAGGTGACGTTGGCGCCATACTTCAACCAGTAGGCGGCTGGTCGCTGCAAGTTCGCGACAGAGTCCGTCTGGGCGGATTCAGTAACCGAAGTCTGAGTTCCATTGCTGCACACGGAATAGTTCTTCGGATCGCATGCCTGATCAGACGAACGCGCGAAGTCCAACGGGAGGTAGTCAGAGAAGAACGATATCTCGGTGTCCGAAGTACCTATCCACGCACTGATACCGATAGTCCGGACCGCGATGTGCAATGTGTAACTGGCTCGAGCGGCTGTATAGCTCGCATCGGCCGCCTTGGAGGCGGTAATCACCACGTCCCCGGCCGCAATCATCGTGACCTGGCCGGTGTTTGTGTCCACTTTGGCTACCGCCGGCAGGTTGCTCGTGTAGCTGATAGCCCCGGTACCCGCGCCTCCGGAAGCCGGGTTCGAATAGGTCGCATCGTCTACGAAGACACTGACAGGACCCGCATTTGCGAACGCGATGGACTGCGCCTGCGGCGTGGTTGACGTCGTCGGCGGCGGCTGAGTTCCGCCGCCGCCACAGGCAACCAACCCCGCAGCCAGCAGTGCCACTCCAAAACCACGCAATATCATGAAAATATCCTCAATCCTTCACGTTCACTGCGAGAACGGTACCGTTGGTTTTGCCCGTTGAGTCCACGGCAACTACGTACAGAACCCCGTTGGCAGACAACGCGAGCCGACCTGGTACGGGAATGCTCCACACAGGCTGGTGCGTGCTCTGACTGATGGCATACGTTGTGGTGTTGGTACTCACAAAAACCAGGTTGTTGGTGGCGAGCACATCCCCGATAAACCGGGTCTCCGACTTCAGCGGCTGCGGAGCCCATGACCACAGCAATGTCCCATCAGACTCCGAGAGTGCCTCAAGACGGTAAGGCGATGAATTGACTGCGTACAGCACGGAGGCGGCGTAGGCCGGATTGCCCGAATAGGCTCCCACCGCCCGCCAGCGGACCGATCGGGCCTGGGTGTCGAAAGCTAGCAGCTCATTGGAGTTGGTGTTGCCGGCATCGACCGCGAACACGGAGCCGGGTCGGCCCAGCACCGGCGCGGAAAACAGGCTGTAGCTGAACAACTGATAGTCCGTGTCCACAATCGAGGCGAGCAGGGTCCCGTTGTGGCGGTCAATCAAATCCAATTGTCCGACCGATTGGCCCGGTTGTCCGACATAGGCATACGCATAGTTGGCATCGACGGCAGGAGTCCATTCGTCGAGCTGCGGCAGCTGGGTGAAAAACGATTGCGCGCCCGTGTTGACGTCAAAGCCATAGATGCCGCCGTAAGCTCCGCCGTTCACAAACACGCCCCCGTTGTCCACGGTTGGGGCGAGATGCAGCTCTCCCTGAGACGAGACTCCGGACTGAAACAGCGCAGAGCCGTCCGCTGCATTCAATACATACAGGAAGTTTACCTGCTGGATGCTGGTTGCTACGAAGGTCTTACCACCGGAGACCGCCGGAGGGTTCAGGATCGGAGAGATGATGGGACCTGCCAGTGAGCTGAAGTCTCGTTGCCACACGATGCTGTGGTCGAACTCACTCAATGCATAGGTCACACTGTGGGAATTCATATATAGGCGGCCGCCACCCGTCGTCACGGTGCTGAGATCAGCGTTCGGTGCTGTCCACTGCCAGCGGGTTGCGAAAACGGTTGGATCGAGCGTCACCGGCACAAAGCCCGTGTGCGCGGCGTCGCGCTGGAAAGTCTCCCAGTCGGCTATGCCGGGCCACGGCGTCAGGGTCGTCAATCCGGAGTTGGGATTCGTCGCAATCCGGATGTTGAACGCTACGGGCACCGGCGAGCCCGGCACCGGCTGCAGGCAGCCCTGATCGTGGCACACATTCAACTGGAATGAGCCGGTGTAGTGACCGGCCGCAAGCGCCGGATTCGCTTGAAGCGTCAAAGTGAAATGATTGGCCGGCTCAGAGGCAAGTTTCGCCGTGCTCAAAAAAGTGCCGGTCGAATCGCTGACTTGGACATAAACCGGAAAAGAAATCCCAGTTACGACTGAGGCTGACAGGTTGATCAAAAATGGATTGGAGTCCCCAGCCGTGAATGTGGCATCGGCCGAGGCCGGACTCAGCGTAACGGCAGGAGGCGGAGCCGCGATTGTGAAGTCATACGGCAGCGGGACGGGAGAGCCTGCCAGAGCAGACGCGCATCCGGCGTCGTTGCACAGGTTGAGGGACAACGTTCCAGTCAGGTGGCCAGCTGGAAGCGAGCTCGCCGGTTGAACAGTGATTGAGTACGAGCCATTGCTGTTCGCAGTCACTGTTTTTGCCGTCGCGAGAACACTCCCGGGATCGGCCAATGACACGAATACCGGCCCGCTAAAGGGCGTGGCCGGCATGACTGTGAAGGTCACAGGCCCCGGCGACCCTGCAGTCAACGTTTCCGACAAGACGCTCGGTGTCAACGTATAGGCAGACACCACGGTAAAATCGAATGCGACCGCAGCCGGCGACCCGGCCACAGGTTGGCTGCAACCTGTGTCATAACAGAGACTTACCTGAAAGCTGCCCGTGTAGTGGCCAGCTTCGAGCGAAGCGGGGGTCGTCAGCCCAATCGTGTAGGACTCGCCAGTGCCGGGCGTGAGTGTCGCGTCCGGCTGCAACACCCCGTTTGGATCGGACAACTTGACATAAAGGGTCCCTGCCGCGTGAGCCGACAGTGTTGCGACGATCGACAGCCTTACGCTCGTTCCGGTTGTAGATGTAGCACTGACAGAGGTTTGACTGAGTGTCATTGCCGGCGTGGGTGTACCTCCTCCCCCACCGCCGCACGCGTTGATGAATATTGCGCACACGACGAGAACCATCGCTCTCATTATTATTGTTCTTCCCTGGCTGATCGTTCGGCCAACGAATATTAACAGAGGATCGCAGCTGATGCAGTTCCGGCACGCGATAGACGCCGACCTCGGCCCCGATGAGCAGTTGCTGTGGGTGGAGCGCCGAAAAACCGGCTTGCGGCTGGCGCAACCCGTGTGGTGCAGACTGCTCGAAGATCGTCGCGGATTGCGTCGAATGAGCTTTTGGCTCGATTCAGCAACCGAGCTGCTACCGACGAATCAGCGAGGTCATCAACAAATAACCTAATTGAGATTAGCCTAATCTGGTTTAGGCAAGCGAGCGGCACGGTCCGGGCGGCTCGCCGTAGCGCTGACCGAATCTGTTCGTACCAAGTCGCCAATTCCCGAGGTAAACCAACAACGAAACCCAGTCGGTTCCAGATGTCTTTGAGATTTGCTTGAATAACGAGCCAAGACCAGTCCAGGTCGGGATAGGCGGAAGGAACCCGAGAGAGCTCGATTAATCGGACATTCAGGTCATCGCGCTTGATTGGCGGCGATTGCACCGGCGAGGATCGGGGGACGGCGGCCGGTAACGCAGCGCGCTCGGCCTCCGCTTGCATATCGACTATCGGTTCGTTGTATACTGAACTTAATGGTTCAGTATACAAATGCCCACCTCGATGCCTCGTTCGCCGCCCTCTCGGACGTCACTCGACGCGGCGTACTGGAGCAGCTCGGACGTGCCGAGGCTTCAATCACCGACCTCGCCGAGAAATTTAACATGACCCTCACGGGCATGAAGAAGCACGTCGGTGTCCTGGAGCAGGCCGGGCTCGTCATCACGGAGAAGGTCGGTCGCGTTCGGACCTGCAAAATCGGCCCGCATCGACTGGAGGAAGCGACGGCATGGCTCGAGAAGTACCGCCAGCTCTGGACCGCGCGCTTCGACGAGTTGGACAGGGTTATCGAGGATTTGAAACAGCGGGAGAAATTCGATGGACGCAAGAAAAGGGAGTGACCCCAAGCCCATGAAGAACCGCACTGCTGTGGAACGGAAGTCCGAGCGTGAGCTCGTCGTCACGCGAACTTTCGACGCTCCGGCGCACATCGTATTCGAAGCGTGGACGAAGCCCGATCTGTTCAAGCGGTGGTGGGGGCCAAAGTCGATGGGCATGTCCCTGCTTTCCTGCGAGATGGATGTTCGTGCCGGAGGCGGATACCGTTTGGTGTTCAGCAACGGTATGGAATTCTTCGGCAAGTACATCGAGGTGACACCGCACTCCCGCCTCGTCTGGACCAATGATGAAGGCGGTGACGGTGGGCCCGTCACCACGGTGACCTTCGAGGAAAAAGGCGGCAACACGCTGCTGGTGATGTACGAGCTCTACCCCTCGAAGGAAGCTCTCGACGCTGCCGGCACCGGAGCGGCGGATGGGATGAGCGAGTTGTTCGGACAACTGGATGAGCTTCTCGTCGCCTTGGGCGCGAGCGGAGGGCAGTCATGAAGTCGTCGATCGCGATCGGTCGCCCGGCCCCTCCGTTCTTATACAAGCATGAAGAATGTTCGGCGCGCGATGGATGTATGACAACTGAATCTCAGGACTAAAGTCCACCAGTTGAACTTTAGTCGCGACTGCGCCCTGGCGCGGACTGGCTGATCCAAACACGAAAAGGCAAAAAACCAAGCAGACGGCTTCGACAATAAAGGCAACCCGGAGCGCCTGCTGAAACGGGGCGCCGATACAGCTGTCTGAGCCCCAGCAAGCTCAAATCCCTCGAGCCGCCAGGGGGCGGACCCGCTGGCAGCCCCGCTCTCGCCTCCGCGCCTTCCTGGCTCCCGGCGGGACTCTTACGGGTCTGGCTACTACCCGCCGCTTTCTAGTCCTCGGTAAAATACCGGACTTTGACCAGAGCCGGACTCTAGTCGCTTTCAGGAATGTGGAACTGCATCGTCCCATCGGGATCTTTGATGCTGGAATTGGCAGTTATGCTGTCGTTGAGCGCGTGCGCGCTCGATTTCCGAGGCAGGACATTCTCTATTTCGCCGACCGTGCCAGCTTCCCCTATGGATCAAAAACACCAGCAGAGCTGTTGCTGTCCGTGCAGAGCGCAACACAGTATTTGCAAGATGAAGGATGTGTTGCTGTAGTTCTCGCTTCGAACGCGCCGAGCGTGATGGTTCTCGATCTGTTGCGAACTGCGGTTTCTGTGCCCGTGATCGGAGTATTTCCGCCGATACGAGCAGCCATCAAACGCTCGAAAACGAAGCAGGCTGCTGTTCTTGGGGTCCGCACCATGATCGCCAGCGAAGCGATGCGAGTGTTTGTAAATGCGAACCGGACCGCCGACAGCCAGGTGTTTCTCGTGAACGCATCATTGCTCGTGGATCTAGTCGAAAACTTCACCTTCATTATGGACCCGCGTCATACGCAGGAAATCGTCACAAGATTTGTTACCGCCGTTCGCGGTGCGAATCCATGCATCGACGTCATGACGATGTCCTCAACCCACTTGCCATGGCTAAAGTCGTTCTTCGCGACCGCCGCACCGGATGTTTCGTTCCTGGATCCGGCCGACACAGTGTTAGGTGAGCTCGAACCGTACACTTCAACTGGAGAAGGACGAACACGCTGTGTTGCAACCGAAACTCCGGAGTTAACCCTGCAGGCTCTCAATGCCGCGTTACAGGCGTTGGGTGCCCCACTCCGGGCAACGCGGAAGGGTTGCGAATGACGACCTGAGATCTACGGCCCACGGGACTCTGTTCGTGGGGCGAGCTGTGAGATGCAGCGCATTGCCGATGCAGATTAACTCGGATACCGAGTTTGATTTTGTGCACCGCACGAACGACTAACGACGTATCAAACAGCTTTTCCACGGGCAATGGCGGGCCTTGGCCAGAAGTGATTCCGCCATGCGGACGCTGGTGATATCAATAAGCCTGCCATCGAGTGACACAGCGCCCTTGCCCTCTCGCGCCGCCTGCGCCATCGCATCCATGACCCGCGCGGCCTTCCAGATCTCGCCGGGCGTAGACGTGAACACCCGGTTGACCAACTAGATCTGTGAAGGATGCAAGGCCCACTTGCCTCAACTCGCGCGGATTCCCGTGTTCTTGTCGATGGGTAGATCGCCATCCTCCAGGTAGCGGGTCAACGCTGCCCAGCGTCCGAGACTGCACTCTATCGCTTTCGCCGGACCCATCCGCAGGAAGCTCATAGACGGTCGCCCAAGCGCTGTTACACACGCTTGCAAGACGGACAACCCAGCAGCTCGTCTAATTCGCTGTATTCACAAGACCCCTCCGCGGGCAAGCTCGCGCGGAACGCGTACTTTCGATTCCGCCCTGACGGGCAGCCGGTCGTCCCTGCTATTCTGGGTGAGCGCGGCATGGATACGACAAGAAATCAGCAACAGCCGTCAATGACGGGATGAGTGATTCCCAAGGGTCTAAGGAATCGGACAATCCAACATGCTCAAAGCGATCGCCCGCAAGTGCGTTCCCCGAATCGTACGCGATCTGATCTCCGGGATCAGGGGGCATCGCGCGTCCCATGGTGAGTATCCGAGGCTGGTGCGACCACGCACATTCAACGAGAGAATTCTACGCCGCAAGGTCTTTGACGGACGGCCCATTCTCACTCAGCTCGCGGACAAATATGCGGTCCGGCACTACGTGGCGCAACGATTGGGCCCCGAGTTCCTTCCCAGGGTGTACTGCGTCACCAGCGACCCTGCCGCGATCCCGTTTGCGGACCTCCCACGACGATTCGTGGTGAAGCCGACGCATGGATCAGGGTGGGTTCGCGTAATCCTCGATAAGGCGGCACTGGACGTCGAGGAGTTGCTCAACACCTGCAATCATTGGCTGGCAACCAACTACTACGATCGATCGCGCGAACGGCAGTATCGGGAGATCACTCCCCGAATCATGGTTGAGGAATTCATCGACGATGGGTCCGGGGCCGCTCCCATGGACTACAAGTTCTTTACATTTCACGGCAAGGTACATCTGATCCAGATCGACGGTTCCCGGTTCACTCATCACCGGTGTGCGCTTTACGACCGTCACTGGCGGGACACCGGTGCGCGGGTGCAGCTCGAGCGGTTTGACGGCCCCGTGCGCGAGCCCCCGAATCTGGAACTGATGCTGCAGACCGCCGAGACGCTGGGCGCTGACCTGGATTTCGTCCGCGTCGACTTATACGACGTCGGCAACCGAATCTACTTTGGCGAGATGACCACCACACCCGGCGGTGGTTTCGCGCGTTTCGAGCCGCAAGCCATGGACGAGCACCTGGGCCGGTTGTGGGGAGGTGGGCTGACCTTGCTGAAAAAACCACGAAGCATTGGGCGCAGCGCCGCCCAACAAGCTGGCAATGAGCGCCTTGCTCCCGTCGGCCGCGCGGACCGCGGCACCTGATGCCGCGGACACGCTCGAAGCGCTGCTCCCGTGGAATGTCAAACCCGCCCATCGAGCTTACAGCGCCGCCGCGCGATCGTTGCAGTAGCACTCATGGCAAAATACTCACTATGACCCAGGATTTTGAGCAATCCATGGTCCTTGGTAGGGCACATTGGATCACCTCCGTTATGCATGAGCCCGCTTCTTCGAGGCTTGTCATTTGGCTCACCGATAATGAAGACTCCTTCAAATCCGGTTGCTTGGCTTGCCCGCGGACGAGGAGGCGCTCGTTCTGGGTGGCAATGCGCTTCGCTTGCTGCGCGCGATGGGAGAGTCAGCAAAGTCGAGGCCGGCTTTGATCTCGTGAATATAGTAACGGCCTCGCCGAGCGCTTCGGATCGCGCCCGCTGGGACACTCCCGCCGCTTCCCGCGCCGCCCGATTTGGTGAGATGACCTTCTCTACCCGGAGCAGTTTCGCGCAGCGCAGCAGCTCGTGGTTCTCGTCCGTGCGATGTTGTAAATCCTCAACGGCAAGTTTGCAGTTCGGTGGGGTGCGGCCATCCTGTTTGACTAGCGAGCACTTGCACAGGTTCGCAGGATTGATTCTCGCGCCAGGAAAGATGAGATCCGGCGAAGGACATCCGCAGTCTGTTCTCGATGCGGCACATGGCCGCAATTACGCAAAAGGGCCAGTTGTGCCGGTCCGCTGACGCGCCGGGCGATGTGATGCGGGAACTCATCAGTTCCATAATCGTCCCGGTCACCGTGGATTGCCAGAACCGGACACTGGATCCGAGGCATCAGGTCGTCCAGAGTCCATGAGGCAAACTCCGGCGACAGCCAGACTCCCGTCCAAGCGTCCAACACCCAGCGCGCGCGCTCGCCGTGCCATCGCTCGAGCCGCGCAAGCTCGTCACTACTGCTGAACAGTTGTTGGGCCGCACGGATGCCTGAGAGGGTGCGTGCTTCAACAAACGTCTGTGCGGCCTCGGTGACGACAGCTTCGCAACCTTCTCCATGCAGCGCGGCGCACGTCAGCGCCATTGCACCGCCAACACTGTGACCCAACAGCACAAAACGATCGAGTGCCCATTGGCGCAGCAGCACCGGGAATATGAGCTCGGCCTCTTTGAGGATGAAATCGGTAGGGGGCCGATCGGTCTGCGGGTCCGATTGACCGAAACCGAGGCGGTCGTAGGCGATCACGGTTCGCCCCGTGGCAGCACTCAACGCTGCAGGAAAGTCGCGCCACAGGTCGATGCAGCCCAAGGAATCGTGCATCAGGATGATGGGAGCGAAATCGACCGACGCGCCTTTCCAACTTCGCGTGAAGAGCTTCCCGCCCGGAACGTCCACCGTCCAATCGGTCATTGCGGGGCGATGAGCCGCTCGAGCGTGCTCAAACTCTGCTCAATCGACTTTCCGGATGTATCCAACTGAACATCGGCCTTGCCGTACAGCGGTTCCCGCGAGGTGAGAATGTCGCGCAGATCCTGCATAGCTTCGGAGTGGCCTGACATCGGGCGCAGGTCGCCCTGCTCGATCACGCGCGACATGTGCTCTTCGGGTGCCGCCTTGACCCAAACCGTAAAGCAGTTCAACAGCAACAGCTCGTAGGTTTCGGGCTCAGAGACGATTCCACCGCCTACCGTGAGCACGATGTCGTCCTGGCTGTTGATGATGCGAGCCAGGCAGCGCCGCTCGATCTTGCGGTAGCCCGCCTGGCCGTAGAGATGGAAAACTTCAGACAGGCTCATTCCAGCGTCGCGCTCGATTTCCTGGTCGAGCTCTATCAACGGCCGGCGCAGCGCTTTGGCCAAAGCGCGACCCAGCGTCGTCTTTCCAGCACCGCGAAGTCCTATCAACGCGATTCGCCTGCGGCGCACGAGCTCTGTCTGGCCGAGCTCCTCGGTCAAACGGCGTAGCGTCTCCTCGAGACGATCAGGGGGAAGGCCATCGAGAAAGCGTCGAATCAGTTTCTGCGCGGGTCGTGCGCCGACCGACTCGAGGAGCGTGAGCAGCTGCATACCCAACGCGCCGGCCACGCGCCGCAGAAATACGATCGATGGATTTCCACCATACAACTCGACTTGGGCCAGATAGCGCTCGCCCACCCCTGCTGACTCCGCCAGCGCCATGCGTGACATGCCGCGCTGTGCGCGCGCTTCCCGAATCGCAGCCCCAATGCCGATGAGGAAAGCCGTATCGGCATCCTCGAGCGCGTCCCCGCTCCGTACACTCTTTGCTTTAGCGGCCTTCAACGCACTCGCAGTCTTTTTGGGCATGCATGCATTATACAGCATACGGTGCTAGCTGAAGCGGACGTACTCGCACTCCACAGGCTGACCGTTGATGCCGCTGCTGGGCGGAGCAATCCAGTTCGCAAACTTGCCGGGCTCCACGACCCGACCCATCAGCGACTGGACAAACGCGCAATCCTCGGGTGTAGGTAGCCAGTCCCGAACGTTGGCATTCCAGGTCTGCGCGGAAATCACTTTGCCCTCCGGTGAGATCTTGAGCGCCGCCAGGGATCCGATCTGGCGATTGAAGGCTTTGTGGGGCACCCCAAACTTGAAATCGATACCGCGCTCCTCGAGATTCTTGTTCCAGGCGTCGACACCCGAGTTGGAGTCCTTGATGAAGTCGTCACGCAGCCGCTCGTTCAGTGCGTTCAGTGCGGGCGCCTGTTCGCTCAAAATCTGTCCGGAGCTCGCGTTCAGCACCGGATAAGTGGCCTCGAGGAGCTGGTGATCGTCCTTCAGACGGCTCTCCATATAACGGCCTTTCAAACCCGTGGTGTAGAAGGTAGCCGCGTTGGAAGACAGATCGGCACCGAACAGATCGGCCGTCACGCTGGCGTGAAAATTCAGATACCGTTGGATGGTCGGCAGATCGATGACGCCCAACGCCCGCAGTCTTTCGGGGTTGTCCGTGCGCTCGCGTTGCATCACCTCGCAGGTTCTATCAACAATTCTGCGAATTCCATTGCGACCCACAAACATGTGATGACCTTCTTCAGTCAGCATGAACTGCGTCGTGCGTGCGAGGGGATCAAACGCCGATTCCGTCAGGGCCGACAGCTGAAATTTTCCGTCCCGGTCGGTGAAGAACGTGAACATGAAGAACGAGAGCCAGTCGGGCGTGCGCTCGTTGAAGGCGCCGAGAATACGGGGATTGTCCGCATCACCCGAGCGGCGCTCGAGCAGCGCTTCGGCCTCTTCGCGCCCATCGCGGCCGAAGTATCGTTGCAACAGATAAACCATCGCCCATAAATGGCGGCCTTCTTCCACATTCACCTGGAAGAGATTCCGCAGATCGTACATCGAAGGCGCCGTCAGTCCGAGA
The DNA here is from genome assembly GCA_034668025.1 of Gammaproteobacteria bacterium. GTDB lineage: Bacteria > Pseudomonadota > Gammaproteobacteria > Steroidobacterales > Steroidobacteraceae > 13-2-20CM-66-19. The sequence continues at coordinate 21,913 of JAXDQF010000395.1, forward strand.
TGACGTTGTTGCTCGACCGAGGCCGGCTCGGTGTCGCCTTGCGTTACGATGATACGTCGCAGGTTCGCTCGATACTCACCGGGGACCTCCTGCCACACCGGCTCGCCTTTGTGGGCGCCGAAGGCAATCTTCCGATCGGGCACCTGTGGATTCAGGAAGATGCCCCACCGATACTCGGGCATCTTCACGTAGCCGAAAGTGGCCCATCCCGCCTGGTCCACGCTCGTCGCCGTGCGCAGATAGCAGTCGTATTGGTGCGAGCCCTCGGGCCCCATGTCGGCCCACCAGTTGAGAAATTCCGGTTGCCAGTGCTCGAGCGCCCGCTGCAGCGTCTTATCGCTCGCGAGATCGACGTTGTTGGGGATCTTCTGTTGGTAATCGATAGTCATGGAGAATCCTTCGAGGCCGGGGCGACGTCAGACGCGCTCCCAGTTGAATTTGGCTTTGTTCCCGGTACCGAATACTTTGAGCGCACCTGCGTCGCCGACGGCGTTGGGGCGGATGAAGATCCAGTTCTGCCAGGCAGAGAGGCGCCCGAACACGCGTGTTTCCATCGTCTCGCCGGGACCGAAACGCAGACTCGATTCCATTCCCGTCAGAGCATCCGGAGACAGAGTGCGTCGTTCTTCCAACGCGATGCGAAGCTCATTTTCCCAATCGAGCTGATCGGGTCGCGCTGTCACCAGTCCCAGCGTGTCGGCCTCGGCGGCAGTCAACGAGCGGCCCAACACTTCGCGGCACCGGGCGATCGGACCTTCTTCTGCGTAGAAGCGGGCAGAGAGTCGGCTCGAGCGGGCTACGGTCTCGTAAGGACCGAAATTCATTTCGGATAGAGTGATGCGGGGGCCGTCTTCGGTGTCGAGCATGTAGATGCGGTCGGCAGCCAGGGCCAACTCAACCAACGTGCCGGCAAAGCAGGACTCTTTATCAACGACCGCAAACAAACTGCGCGAGGTAACGTCGAGTCTGGCCAACGTTCGACGTAGCATTCCCAACGTCTCACGGACAAACCAATCATCTCGCAGCGATTGCAGGGTCGCGTCGCATTCCAGCACGGCGTTGGCATCGCCGCGGGCCTTGATGACCCACGTACCGATATGCAGATCGTTGGTTCTCAACATCAGGATGGCATCGTCGAGCTCGCGCGCCATGGCGAGCGGCCACCACTTCGCTCCAAGCGCATGGATGGCCGGCAATTCCGTGGGTTGCGGTGTTCTCGGTGCGTGTACTGTCAGGGTTGCAGTCCGCGTCGCCGTGTCGATTGTCGCGTCGACTGTTGAATAGTGGTAGCCGCAGTCATCGATGGCACGCTGCAGAGGTGTCAGGCAGATGCCGGTGGCCCCGGCCGGACGGTCACTCGTGGCCGCAAGCTCGGTCGCACGGTTGTGTATGGTGGCCGCGAACTGCTGTGGCTTGGCGTATCCGTCGATCAGGCGCCACTCCTTCGCGCGGGGCGCACGAACACCTTCCACCAATGTGCAGAACATGTCGGCGTGGTCCCGACGCACTTTGCGCTTATCGGTCAGGCGCGTGAGCCCACCGGTCCCGGGGAGAACGCCCAACAGCGGGACTTCCGGCAAGCTCACCGCTGCCGATCGATCATCCACCAGGTAAATCTCATCGCAGGCGAGCGCGACCTCATAGCCACCGCCGGCAGTAGTCCCATTACAGGCGGCGAGAAATTTGAGGCCTGAGTGCCGGCTGGAGTCCTCGAGACCGTTGCGGGTTTCGTTGGTGAACTTGCAGAAGTTCACTTTCCAGGCATGGGACGACAGACCCAGCATGAAGATATTGGCGCCTGAGCAGAAGATCCTGTCCTTCGCGCTCGTCAATATGACGCTGCGGACTTCGGGATGTTCGAAACGGATGCGCTGTATCGCATCGTGCAGTTCGATATCGACGCCGAGGTCATAAGAGTTCAGCTTGAGCTTGTAGCCCGGTCGCAGCCCGCCCTCCTCGTCGACGTTCATTTGCAACGTCGCGATGGGGCCGTCGAACGACAGACGCCAGTGCCGATAGCGGTCGGGATGAGTCTGAAAATCGACCTGGGCCGGAGCCGACCCGGGTATCGCATTCACAGCAGCCTGCGCCATGACTACTCCTCGTTATAGCACCGGTTTTATATCGCACACCTTGCTGGTGATCAAGCACTTTATCGCATGTTCTGGAGCGACTGGTCTGCACTTTGGCCCGGCATCATGCTCTATATTGCTTTATTGAGCTCCTCGTATGATTATTTGGCCCTGCTTCATTTCCGGTGCGGCGCCATATGAACGAAATCGCTCCGTCTACCCGTAACCGCTTCGACACTCTCATCGCCCAGGTGACCGGCTTCATTGCCGATCGACCGTTGAACGCCACACTCGAAGGCGAGTTGAACCGCGCGTTTCCGTTTGCCGGACCGGAGGTCAGCGACCTGTTCGAGTGTTGTCGACTCGCAGTGACCGAAGGTTGGATGTGCGCGCGCGAGGCCGGCGACATCCGGTTTGGCCGCGTGATCAAGCCGCACGCGGCAAGTGGTGGCTTCAGTGTTGATGTCGTCGACATGAAGCCCGTAGTGGGTCCACACCATCGCCATCCCAATGGCGAAATCGATCTCATCATGCCGCTCGAACCCGGGGCTCAGTTCGACGGACGCGACGCAGGCTGGCTGGTCTACGGTCCGGGGAGCGCGCATTCACCGACGGTAACCCACGCTCGCGCGTTGGTTTTATATCTGTTACCGCAGGGCGCGATCGAGTTCACGAAGAGCTGACTGACTGCTCGAGGGGGAGCGATATGTTGAGTCTGAGCACCGCTGATCGAACGGTATCACCGCCGTTATTGAGCATACCGCGCGACTACAACGCGGCGTTTGACTTGCTGGAGAGCAATCTGCTTGCCGGTCGCGGTGCAAAGGTCGCCTATATCGATGACAAGGGCAGGTATACATACAACGAGCTGGTCACTCGGGTAAAACAGTTCGCGCATGCGCTCAATCGACTCGGGATCGAGCCGGAACAGCGCGTTCTGGTGTGCCTGCAGGACACGATTGATTTCCCCGTGGCATTCCTCGGTTCCATCTGGGCCGGCGTCATCCCCGTTGCCGTCAACACCGGCCTCAAGACCGCCGACTACCAATACCTCCTGCAAGACAGCCGTGCTCGCGCCCTGGTGGTTTCAGAGTGGCTGTTGCCGCTGTTCGAGCCGATCCTGAACAGCGTACCCGGTGTCAAGTCCATTATCTCATCATTCGACGACGCCCTCCTCACAGAGTGCGCGGAGCAACCCGCCAACACCAATTGCGATGATGCCTGCTTCTGGCTCTATTCGTCCGGCTCGACCGGAATGCCCAAGGGGACGATCCATTTGCATTCGAGCCTGATCCAGACCGCTGAGTTGTATGGCCGACCCGTCCTCGGCATCCGGGAAGACGATGTGGTGTTCTCAGCCGCGAAATTGTTCTTTGCCTACGGATTGGGAAATGCCCTGACCTTTCCACTGTCGGTGGGAGCCACAGCGGTGTTGATGCGCGACCGGCCGACGCCGGAAGCCATCTTTGCCCGACTACGCGAGCATCAACCCACGGTCTTTTGCGGAGTTCCGACTTTGTACGCGTCGATCCTGGCGTCGGAGCTGCCTGCGCCCGAATCGCTTCGGCTGCGCGGGTGCGTATCTGCCGGCGAAGCTCTGCCCAGGGAGATCGGCGAACAATGGCGACGTCATTTCGGTGTTGATATTCTCGATGGTATCGGGTCCACCGAGATGCTGCACATCTTTCTGTCCAACAGGTTCAACGACATCTGTTATGGAACCACCGGCTACCCAGTTCCCGGATACGAGATCAGGTTGGTGGACGACACGGGCGCGGAGGTCCAACGCGGCGAGATCGGCGAGCTCATTGTCGCCGGACCGACTTCCGCTATCGGGTATTGGAAAAATCGCGCGAAATCGCTGCACACCTTCGGCGGCCGGTGGACACGCAGTGGCGACAAGTACTATCAGGATGCCAATGGCCGTTACGTCCATGCCGGGCGTGCCGATGACATGTTGAAGGTGAGTGGCCTCTACGTCTCACCGACCGAAGTCGAATCGGCACTACTGACACACCCGCTCGTCCTCGAGGCGGCAGTCATCGGGTCTGAAGACAATCATGGGCTGCTGAAGCCCCTCGCCTGCATTGTTCTGAAGGATAGGACGCTGGCCAGTGAAACGCTCGCGGAGCAGCTCAAACAGCATGTGAAGTCGGTTCTGCAACCGCACAAGTATCCACGGTGGGTTGAGTTTCTCGGGGAATTGCCCAAGACGGCCACTGGCAAGATTCAACGCTTCAAGCTGCGGGAACTATACCCTTCACGGGTGGGCCGTTAGGAGCGCTCCAGGCCCAGCTCCTTCACCGACTGCTCGTGGCGGCCCTCCCCTGTGCCCGCCCAGGAATGCAGTTCTTACGCAGGAAATGTAATCGCGCCGATCCTGGGCGATACGCCCGAGTGCGCGGGTCGTGAGCGATGGTACGGCGCCTCTGATGGTCACGCACACGAGCGGGTACGGCTGGCCATTCGTACCTGGCATGGTGAGACCTACGCGAAATCAGGTGTTGAATTACGTGGTGGGCCGGCGATCGAGTGTGAATCTCGGCGGCGACCATTCAGCACCCTCCAACGTGGAAATAGTTTCGCAGCCCTTAGCGAAAAATACAGTGCCCAAAGGGCGTCCCGAATACCCCAGTTCACCAATCTCATCATGGTGATGTATCGCTACAGTACGAACGGGTTGCCTCGCGGGAAAATCCAGGATGGCGCGTAGAAATGCGGTGTAGCCCGAAGTCGGTTGTTGCCGCCGGTCGTTGCAGGGACGCCCGCGGAGTTGCGCCTTCCAAGATGATTGGCTGTGTCCCGGCGCCATAGTGGCAGTTGCATAATGTAGTCATAAAGTACAATATATGTACTATCAGGCCTAAAAGTACATTAATGCCAATGGGGCGCTGGGGAGTACGACGACATGACTACGCAGAACAAGAGAGGTTTGCGACTCGGTTCCATCGGTGCGCCGCGGGTGCTGGCAGCGCAGTCAAACAAAGTACACAGGGCGGTCGCGAGCATACTGACCGTGGCTTCGCTGGCGGCCTTCGGCTTCACGGGAAAAACTTTCGCTCAAAATGCATCGAGTCAATCGAGCGTTGACAAGGAGCCGCCGAAGCTGGAGGAAGTGGTTGTCACCGCGGTCAACCGAATTGGCAAGGCCGTTGATCGCATTCCGGGCGCCGTCAACGTTGTCACTGAGGCCGAAGTCGCACAGAACGTAGCAATGACGGAAGACATCACCAAGGTCCTGGAGCATCAGTTGCCCAGTTACTCACCCTCGCGCGAGGGGCGCTATACGTTCGGAGAGACTCTGCGCGGCCGAATACCGCTGTATCTGATCGATGGCATCCCTCAATCGACGCCGTTGAGGGAGGCCTCGGTGGGGTCCTACTTTGTCGACCAGTCGATGATCGAGCGTGTTGAGGTCATCAATGGTCCGTCGGCGAGCGAAGGTCTGGGTGGGCAGGGCGGTATCATCAACTACATCACCAAGAGCGTCAGGAACGAGGGCACCGAGGTTAATCTCGACGCGAAAGTCAGCTCAGAGTTTCATGACGACCGGATGGGCTGGCGCACGGGCCTGAATGTTTCGCACAAGAACGACCTGTTCGATATTTTCGCGGGCGTCGCGCTGGTTCAGCGTGACGTGGACTATGACGCGCACGGTCGCGTGATGGGTGTCGATAATTTCGATACGTCGGAACACGACTTGATGTTGAAACTCGGCAAGAGCTTCGGCGCGAGCGACTCACAGCGCATCCAGTTCATGATGAACCGCTTCTACTACGCAGACGATGGTGACTACGTTCAGATTTTCGGCAACCGCCCACTCGGCCTCACTGACTCCGGCCAGCCAGGCACCCCGCCCGGCACGCCGCAGAATCAGGTGATGAACCAGCAGTCGATTGAGTATCGCAACGACGCGCTGTTTGGCGGGAACCTGCTCATCCAGCTATTCAGGGACACCGAGCAGGCGCTCAATCCGGCCACCATCGACCCGACCAAGCAGGACGTCAGGATCGCCCCCGTCGGCACGTTGCTCGACCAGTCCGAGATTCTGGCCAGCAAGAAGGGTGTGCGCTCCATTTACGTGCGTCCTGACTTCCTGCTGCACGGCCTGGAGTGGGACATCGGCACGGACTATCTCGAGGACACGACCGAACAGACCCTGGCGCTGACTCATCGCATCTGGGTACCGCCGCTGAAATATTCCAGTATTGCGCCGTTCATGCAGTTGGAATACGAATACGGTCCCGTGACGGTCCGGGGTGGTGTTCGTCACGAGCACGCGAAGTTGGATGTAGACAGTTTTACGACCATCGCCCCCTACAACACGTTCGTACACGGTGGTGAGTTGAAGTTCGACAAATCCGTGTTCAATGTCGGTGGTATCTATCGGATCGGTTGGGGTTTATCCGCCTACCTGTCCTACAGCCAGGGATTTGGTCTGTCCGACGTGGGCCGCACGCTGCGCTCTGTTGCAACGCCGAATCAGAGCCTGGCCGGTGTGGCCAACCTGACCCCGATCCTGACGACCAATCGAGAAGTGGGCGTCAACTGGCGTACGTCGCGAGCGTCGGTGGGCGCTGCGCTGTATCGATCCTACTCCCCATTGGGCAGTACGCAGTCTTTCGATCCCAAGACTCAACAGGTATTTATTGCTCGTACGCCCACGCAGGTAACCGGTTTCGAGCTGTCTGCGGATTGGAAGGCTCTGGACAAGCTTACGGTGACTGGGGCGTACTCCAAGACCGTCGGCAAGACCAACCTGGCGGCGGGATATCCGCTCAATGTCGACATGACGGCCGACAAAATTCCCCCGCAGAAGATCTATGCGTCCGTCAATTACGCATTCGTGCCCAACGCCGGTGTAATGTTGAGTTCCACGACCTATCTCGGTCGTCATGTAAACGCCGGCGTCGTCAGTCTCTCCAATGCATCACTGCAGGAGGACTTCGGCGGTTACACACTGCTGGATGGCAGTTTGTCGTACCAGACAAAACGGCTGGGTAACTTTACCCTGGCGGCCGAGAATCTTTTGAACCGCTATTATATCCAGGAGATCAGCTCGAGCAGCATCAACCAGGTTCCCTCGGGTGTGAACGCATATTACCTGTCGGGCCGCGGCCGCATGGTGTCCTTGAGCGATTCCTTCAAGTGGTAATCATAGCTGGTTGCCTTCCGGTTGCGGCGACGGTGTTTATTTGTGGCCGACGAGAACGGAGCCGCGGTTATTTCTGCTCCACCAGGTCCGGGCTCTTTCGCGCCCAATCGCACAGGTTGCCCGGATCATGGCGCTCCAGATTGCTGAAGTGCGGGACGCCAACTTCCCCGTCGAGCAACCGAAGCGATGTTGCATTGCAGGTGATGGGATAATAGTCGCCGTTTCTACAGTTCCCTTCAGGTCCGCCTCGATTGCGCGTCTCCTCGCCAACACATTTATGACAACAACCGCGGGCCTTGGGACACGGATATGCTCGAGCACAAGGTATACGCCCTGAGTCTTGTGGCCCTGCTGTGCACGCTGCTCGGTACTGCCTCCCCTTCATCAGCGAGGGATCCGCTTTCCGATGACACCTGGCAGATCAATCCGGCGATAAACCTGGCCAGTCTGTTTCCGGACGCCGACCTGATTAGCCTCGCCGTCGCGGTCGTTCCCGACCCGCTCGTACCCCGTTATCGACGTCTCTATGACCTCGATATCGTGGCGATCGAGCTCGGAATGCTGCGCAACGGTTATGTGCTCGACCGTTTTTACCTGCCATGGAACGAGAAGCTCCGGGCTGCGAACGATTCACAGCGCTCCGCTGGAGACGACGCCACGGCTCTTCCCGTCGACAGAGGCGCCTACGGGCTCATGTTGTTTCGCTGCGATTCCTGGCGACATGTGGAGGACACAGACAATTCCTCCGCCGATGGGTACGCGAGCGATCGCCATGCAGACGCGTCAACGTCGCAGTGCGGTAACCCGACGGACCCGTCACCCAACGCAGCCGGCACGGGCACTCGCTTTCGCGCTCTATATATCGTGACCGACACGTCGACTAAGGGCGTCGAGAATCGGGCACTTCGCTGTGTCACAGACAGGATTGCCTCGCAGTTACCCCACTACACTTCTCGCAGGGAGGCGGACTGCTGGCCTTGGCAGGGAGAGCTTGGAACGAGCCGGCCCGAAGTTCGCCTCATGACGTACCCGGCTAAATGCGACGGGTTACCGCCTGCTTCAACCTTGCTGATACTGGGACCAACCTTCTCCGGCGCAATCGATTCGGTTGGCGAGTGGAGTCAACGCCTCGGTGGCAGGCCAGGTGACCTGACCCACTTCTGCCTGGTGTCGAGTTCCACGACCGACGACACCAACGACCTGGTGAACAGGCACTATCCCCGGGTCACCTATTCAAATCTGGCGGTGAGGAATAGAGACAAAATCCTCCACATAGCACGCCTCATGTCGGCGCTGACAGGTTCGACGGTCTACAGCGACAGACCCGAAGGCCTACTGAGTCCTCGAGACACCCGGCAGCCCCTGGACTTGCAGAATTCACAGTCGATCAAAGACTCAAACCGCGTAGCAATCCTCGCCGAAGCGTCTACCTTCGGCGAGGGAATCTGCAATGAACGGAATGATCCACGCGACGCCCCCAAGGACAAGGAATTGTTCAAACAATTCTGCACGTCGGCGACCTTCTTTTATTTTCCGGCAAACATCGCAGACATCCGCTATGGCTTGCAGGAGCAACGCAAAGAAGAACAGCGTGACAACGGCTTGAAGTTGCCGGTGACGAGTGAACATCTCTCCCTCGGGCTCGGCGCCGAGAACGGCAGCGAGTACCCCGAAAGCCGGCAATCGGGCTTGACCTCCGTCAGCTCGGAGCTCGCCATCGAGCAGGTTCTCGATGCACTGAAGGCAATGAATCCTCCTCCTCGCATCGTTATCGTCGTCGCAACCGACGTGCGGGACCGCCTGTTCCTGTTTGATCAATTGCGCGAGCGCCTCCCGCGCGCAATGCTCGTTGACCTCGAAGCGGATAATCTTCTCGGACATCCGGACTTCCTGCACGCCAGCCGGGGCGCGCTGGCAATGGCCTCTGTGAACCTGACACGGATCCCTTCCGACCGGAAATCAAATCTCCCGTTCGCGCAGCAGTCAATGCCGTGCCAACAAAATCAAAAGCCGGAAGATGGACCGGCACGCTCGCGAAACCGCCCGGTTGCGGCCTGGTCCAGCGACGTTCAAGCCCTGCTTGCGCGCGCGGTAAGAAGTCTATCGGACGCGCCAACCCGCAAGCCCGATTCGCCCTGCGCTGATACCCTCGCAAATGCAGCGATCCAGGTCGTCACACTGGAGGGCTTCAAGCCTGTCAGCAACCGGTTCGGACCCAATGATTCTGTGTCCAGGAACGAGCCGACGAAGGGAGAATTCACACTGCGTGATTTGCTCAACAGGTTAGATTTCGACGCGGCAAACAGCGGAGCGCCCGCACTTTGCGCTGCTGCGGCCTGGCTGTGGATGTATCCCCTGGTCATTGGAGGCGGCGGATTGGCGCGACGACGCTCAATTCGCTTGGTCAACTCCACCTCGTATGTGTCGTATGTCGTGTGCGTTGTATATGCCGCTCTGCTCATAGTCGTCGCGCTCAATATCCGCCATGAAGACTACGACAACTCGGTCCTCTTCTGGATCCTGGCAGCGCTCGCAGGTGGGGCCGCCGGGTTGATTTTTTGCCTGGTCGTGCTCCGGCGTGCAAGTCAGGCGGCACCGCCCCTGACGTATTTGAACGTTTGGGTGCCCACTTTGCTCGCAGTGGCATCAGCCGCCATGGCCTCGACGCCGCTGTTGTGGCTGCGCTCACTGGAGTCCTATGTGAAGACTCTTGGCGCGGTTGTGGACATCAACGCGCTGATCCGCTTGGGGCTCGACCCGGATCCGGGTCTTGCGTTTCTGCTCCTCGTCGCCCTTGCGACCTTCGCACTCCTGTACGCGTCCGTGGTGCTTGCAACCGCCGCAGGGGTTGTGAATCGCAACTCCACGCTGTTACGAAGTGCGCAACCGGCCAATGAAAGAAAGCCGGTGAAAATCAACCGCCGTGGCGTGCGAAACCTGAATCCTTTTGGCTTGCTGGCCATCTTCGGCTTCGTAATTGCCGCACTGGTCGGTCCGGATCTGTTCTACGGCAACGTCAGGTTGACGATCTTCGGACTGTTCGCTTCCGTAGTGGCGCTCTTGGCAATCACGGCGACCACCTGCTCAGCGGCGCTGCTGACATGCAGCGCCATCGGCGCAGCCCTCAGGATCATCGCAATGTCTGAGCACATACTCATCGAGCGCTGCAAGGCGACGGGGGGCGCAGGCCCCGGTGTCTGGTCGCAAAATCCCTCCAGTCCGCGAATGTTCCCCGCGACTCCCGTAATCGCGACCGTGGCCGCCGGCGGGCTTGCTGCACGGAAGCTGCGCTCATCGAGCACGTTGATCCAATGGTCGGGGTGGCTGAGCGACTGGATCTTCAACGGGCAGGACGATTTCAATCACCGGGTGGCGGTATTTACACTGTTTGCCACTGAGATATCACTCTATCAATGGTCGGTTGTCGGGGCTGTCCTGTGCATGCTGGCAAGTGTTGGGGCCGCCTACTTGTTTCCGATCGAAGCCGACCGACTCCTGCTGCTGAATCTGCTGATACTTGCAGCCCTTGGTGTCGCGGCCGGATACATAGCAACTGTATTCGAGCGCAACGAGTTGCTGTGCTATGTGCTGTGCAACCGCGCGCCCGGGCGCCATTTCTCCGCGCCCATGTTCGTCTGCATCGCCATTCCATTCTTGATCCTCGCACTTGCAATTGGAATCGCGAGTGTTCCGGGCGTCGGGGATTGGGGTGGTGGGCTGCTGAACCTATTGAAGACTCTGGGCGTGCACGGCTGAGCGCGATGCTCCGGCGTCGCGTATTCCTGGAAGTGCTTCAGCATGGCATCGCCACCCTGGTCGGCCAAGTGCCCGTCGTGTAGTAGTCCCGTTCAGGGACTATGCGACACGCGACACTGAAACTTCACTATCGAACCGATGCGGATGCGAATACAAAGCTCACCGGCGCCGGAACCGACACCGAGGACCCCGTGCGAGTCAACGTGCCCGAGGAGGGATCGATAGCGAAAGTGACTAGATCTCCCGAACCCTGATTGGCCGCAACGAGGAATTTTCCAGAGGGGTCGATATTGAAGAACCTCGGCAGTGTGCCATACGAGGGCACATGACCGGCCGGCACCGGCAGACCCTCGTGATCGATACGGAAGATCGCGATCGTATTACTGTTGCCTCGATTCGAGACATACAGGAATTTGCCGTTCGGATGCAGCACGATCTCCGCACCCCCATGCTCAGCAGGATCCGCAGCGGGCAGCGTGGAGATTGCCCCCAGTTCAGTCATCGAGCCTCGCTGTGCGTTCCAGCGCAACGTGATCACCGCCGGTGTGAGCTCGGTGACCACATAGATCCTCCGGCCGTCCTTCGAGAACACCAGATGCCGGGGGCCATAGCCGGCAGGCAAAACAACCGTCTGATTTCCGTTGGGTGTCAGTGCACCGGTCGTAGCCTCAAATCCATAGACGAATATTCTGTCTGCGCCCAGATCGACCGACAGGAGAAATCGCCCGTCGGGCGACAGCACCACCTCATGTGCGTGAGCACTTTCCTGACGGGAGGCAATCGGGCCGGAGCCCTTCTGCTCAATAACCTGGCGGGCTTGTCCCAGTCGCCCGTCGGACTGGATGGGGTAAACCGCTATCGTCCCACTGACGTAGTTTGCAACAAACAGCCACTTGCCGCTCGCATCAATGCTGAGATGACAGGGCGCCAGGCCTTGTGAGGGCACGGTTCCAATGGCCCGCAGGCCCTCGGAGGAGTTGGCATCGCCGATGGCGAACGCGGTGATGTGGTCTGTCCCTGAGGACGGTGCATCCTCGTTCACGGCATATAGAAATCGCCCGCTCGGATGTAGCGCGAGAAACGACGGATTCGTGGTCGTGCCCACAGGGTGAATTCTGCTCATCACTCCATGTTGGGTATCCCATTGAAACGCGTAAATTCCAGAGCTGCCCGTGCCCGCGCCGTTCGAGGTCGTGTAGGTTCCGATCCAGCCCGTCATGCTGGCAGCCGCAAGAAATGTAGTGAGCATGACTTATTCATCCCAATTGCGCGGTTTGCGCGCAATGTGTATGGCTCTCCATGGAGTTGCATTCTCGCAGGAGCAGCTTAGGGAGCCAAGTCCCACAGCTGAGTCAGCCCTTCCTCCAGCAGTGGCGGGCGGGCCCGGATCGATCGGGCCCGCCCTTATCTCAAACGAACTCTTTATCAGTGGCTCACGGCCGGAGTCGTCGAGCCCGGCGCATAGAACCGCCAGCTCTGATTCATCCCGCCCGAGCAATCCCACTGCTGCAGCGTGCCGCGGTCGGCGGTGCTCCAGTCCCTGATGTCCAGGCACTTGCCGCTGGTCTGGTTCATGATCGAGAACGCCGTCGGGTCATCCAAATCGGTCGGCACGATCGAGAATCGCTGCGCACCCGTACCATTGTCGGTGTACTGCTGAACGTTAGCGCCATTCGCCGTCGAAGCAGCCGTTATGTCGATGGCCTTGCCGCTGTTGATATTCAGGATCTTGTACCAGCCGGAGCCCTCGTCAATCACCGCGAACGACTGAGCGCCCGTTCCGTTGCACGTGTACTGCTGTACCTGCGCGCTATCGGCAGTTGAAGCCGCATCGATGTCGACACACTTGCTGTCATACACGGACTTGATCGTGTAGGTACCGGCAGGGAACGCACCGTTCACGGGCTGCGTGCCGGTCTTGGCTGCGGCGAACGTCTTGTAGAACTGATAGTCGCTCGTGTTCACTTTACTGAAGTTGTTGTAGTCCCCGGTTCCTTTCTGGTCCCGCTGCATATTCCAGTACGCGAGCAAGCCGACGTGGTTGGTCTGTGCAAACTGAGTGACTGCCTGCGCATCGGCAATCGTGAAGATCTCGTTCTTGCCCGAACCATCCGGATCGTTGTAGCCGATCATCGGTGTAATGCCGATCATTGCCCAGATATCCGCGTCAGAACGGCCTGTGAAGATCGCTTTCAGCTGCTTCTGTGTGCCCTGTGCGGAAGAAATGGCTACTGCGCCCTCGGTCCGGCCGCCAAGACTGTCGACTCCATAGTCCATGGTCATGATGTTGACCATCGACACCTTGACGCCGGCGTTGTTCGCGCCCTTCACGATGTTGAGCTGGTCATTCGGCAGACCGCTGGGGCTCACCCCCAGCGTGAAAGACACATACAGATCCGGATAGACCGCCTGCAATCGCTTGATGACATTGTTGCGCGTCGTGTTGAACGTCGAGTTGCTCAAGTCCTGCTCGAGGTCGAAATCGATGTTATGGACATTCTGCGTGTCCATGATGTTCTTGACGAGGTTATACATGGCCGTCTCGGAGCACGCCTTTTCAAGGTACGTGCCGTCAGCACCGCCGAACGACAGAATTACCCTGCCGCCCTGCGCGATGAAGCTCTTCACGTCGGCCTTCGCGCCGGCGTCATTCATGATCGAATCGAGGCCGCCGCTGATCGTGCAGCCGTTGCCGACGACACCGAAGGCCAGCGTCATGGCGCTCACACCGCCGTTGGCCTTGGCGATTTCCAGTGAGTTGATCTGGGACGAATTGCCGAAATAGTCATACGCGGTGAAATAAGGCGCGACTTCAGTTGCATGAGCCGCGGTTGCGGCCATGAGGGTCGCACAGGCCAGCAGGCCGGCGGGTTTTAGATTTGAACTACGATCGACGGGCATGTTACGTCCACTATCAAAACGCACGAAGCGCAGAGACCGTGTATTCCAACCGAACAGTGGACACTAAACAATGTACTCGAATGCAGACGCTCCGCGAGACCTAGGGCGCGAAAGTCGCGCCCGTCGGCCGGACCTAACTCTTCGACGAGCTCGCTCAACGTCTCAGGCCCTCACCAGTGCTTCGCTTTTCGCCCAAAGGTGTTTGGCCTTCTCGGCATCGAGCGCATGGGACCTCACGCCATCGGCAAATGGGTTGGGCGTGTCGTTAACGGGCGCGACCGCACAATCCTCAAGATACTTTCACTTTCCGCCGATCTCGTTTTTGTCAGCCACCACTGCGGCCCAGACCGATGTTGCGGCCCCGTTCCGACACCGACATAGCTCATCTTGGGCTCAGCCGCGGTTTTTTTTCCGCGCTCTGTCGTACCCGAAGAAGCGGGGGCGTCTTTCAGATAACGGCCCAGAGGCCGATTCGCTCAAACAGGAGAGATGCCAAGATGCCCGCAAACCCCGAGCCGAAAGGTGGCCTGGGCCGGAGGAATTGCGCGGCGAACCGCTGTAATTCGCCGCAGTTGGCATCGCTATGTTCCTTTGTAGTTCAGAACCGGTCGCAGCACCCGAGCCACCTTGACCAAATCCCTCTGGGCCCGTGCGACAGCGCGAATGTCCTTGTAAGCGGCGGGTGCTTCATCGCGAAGCCGCTCGGATTGACGATAGTCGTACCAAACCTGACCCATCTGACGATGCAGCTCACGAGAGGTGATCGTTTTTCGCGCCTCGGTACGGCTCAGGATTCTTCCGGCGCCGTGTGCGCTCGAGCAGAGTGCGCCGGGACATCCTCGTCCGACAACATGAAAACTGAGACTACCCATCGAGCCGGGTAGGACTCCTGCTTGGCCTGGCCACGCCGGCATGGATCCTTTTCGATGGACCCACAGAGGCACTGCTCCATGCGTCTCATGTACGACATGGTTGTGATCAGTCGTTATCGCTTCGGCCCACTGTAGATGTCCCGAACCGACGCTGTCGAGGAGAGACTGCTCGACCAACAGCGCGATTTGTCGCCGATTCTCATCGGCAAACCGGCGCGCCAACCCGGCGTCCCCGAGATATGCGATGCCGCTGGCCTCCCCTGATCTCAGGCACCTCAATCCCCCGCCGACGGAGTTCCCCTGCGCCAAATGATGATCGCGGATAGCCGGCCCCAGACCACGGGAGCCGCTGTGGACCATCAACCAGAGCCTCTCTGTCTCATCGGCCTGCAGCTCTACAAAATGATTGCCGCTCCCCAGGGTGGCGAATTCCATGACTCCGGTCGTATTCCACAGCGCCTCCAGTCTCTGATCACTCAACATCCCACTTGAAAGATCGGTGGGCATTGGAACAGTCCGTCGCTTGTGACGACGTCGAGCAGGTATCGAGTTCCCCAAGCAAGCGAGAATTCGACCCGCAGTCCGCGGCTCGCTTATCAATGCTGCCTCCACGTTAAACGGAATGGCCAACATTCCACAGCCAATGTCGCCGCCAACGGCTTGTGGGTAAATGAGCTCTCTCGTGGCAACCGCGACACCAACACACACATCTTCTGCCAGATGAACATCGGGCATCACGGCAACGCGTTGAACATCCGGCGCCCGCCTCAGGCGCCGGATGGCCTCCGACACTACATCGTCCATTGGAGCGATGAGCCAGCTTTCCATTGGGGCAACTGCTTGCTCACTCATAGTCACCTCCCGGTGGCGCAACCACGAATGACAGTTCTGGCGTTCTCTTACGACTGATAAAACCCGCAACAACGGCTCGCAACTGCGCGCTGCGATCCCTAAGTGCCTTCAGAACAACATCCGCTGGGTGACCTGCGGGCACAGAGACGTGGGCCAACAAGTGACCGCATCCGCCCATAGCTGATACCCCAACGATGAACACGTCGTCCAACGCGCCATCCGCAGATTGGGCGACCAGTGCAAGGTTCAGTGCCCGTTGCACTTGTCGGCAAAGTTGCTGCGTCTTTTGTTCTATCCGTCGACCTCGATCTCTTCGTTGATTTTCGGTTTCCTCCAGGGCTCTCTCAAATTCAGAATCAAATAATTCAGATGAAACGTCGCGCTCGCGAGTGCGTCTCGACACGGCAATAGTCTCCCTCGGGCGCACGCTGTGAAACGCGCGCCTGCACAGCGATTCCGCGCACGAAGCGCAAGAATCGTCAGCTTGATACTGGTCTGATGCTGTGGGAGCCGGTCCGACGGACCGGAGGATCTACCGGCGGGCGGACAAGCTCGACTGCAGCGAGAGGGCAATTGCAAACATAACGCTCTGCTCCAATGTCGAGTTAAAGTGACATGAGCGTAGGGACGCTCGGGGGGCGGCATTATTCAACTGTTCGGCTCGGCGCGCAATCAGGAAACGTCACAACTGCGTCGGGTCGCCGCACCAGCCACCGCTCAATGCCACATAAGCTCATGTTTTTAAAAGCTTTCTGGCACGACCACGCTACCAGGAACCCCGGGCGCGCAGTCCTGGGGAGCCTCAACCGCCATCTGCCACCTTGACGACCGTCCGGCTTGCTGTTGTCATTAATCCAAACCGGCTGGCGTGTGCCGCAGCCATTTCCAGGGGATACGAACATGAGTGTCGTGCGCACCGAAGAGATAAAAAATTGCACGCGACGACGCCCGTAAGAGTCTTGCTCACCGGCAACTTGCCGGCCATTGCCGATCTCGGACGCACGCTGCTGCAGCTCAACTACGACGTAGAGACACAATCCAATCGCGAAGCGGCGTTGGAAGCTTGGACCCGCGGTCATTGCGACATGGCCCTGTTGTCAATTTCTCGCCGCCAGGCAGATCCGTTCTTAGCAGTAACGGCCTTTCGCGAGCGACGCCCCCACTCGCCGATTGTAGTCGTTAGCGATATGACGAAAGCGGAAGACCGCGTAGCTGCGCTGAACGCGGGTGCAGATGATTACATCACCGAACCTTTTGCTGTCCCGGAGCTGCGCGCCCGACTGAGCGCCATCGCCCGAAACAGGGCTTTGCGCTTTCCACCCGAAATCCGCGTGGGACCCTTGCTGCTGCAATCGGGTAGCCCGACAGTGCTCGTTGGAGCCAACCGCGCTGACGTGACACCGAGGGAGCGCGCATTGCTCGAGATGTTTGCCGTGGCTCCCGAGAATGTCGTGGGGAAAAGTGCGATTGCACGGCGGTTCAGTGACGGTCCCGAACCTGTCTCCAACACGGCGGTCGAGATTCTCGTTCACAGATTGCGTCGGCGGCTCCTGCCACTCGGCATCAGCATCGTCACATTGCGCGGTGTCGGATATCGACTGCAATTCGCGGATGACGATTCAGCGTGGTCGGACTCTCCAGAGCGCCAGGAGCCAAAGCTTCCCGATGTCCCGCTCAGCCAGACTCTGCCTGATGCCGATCCGCAGCACTGGAACACCCAGCTGCTCGAATTCACCAACGATGCGATCATCATTTGGGAAATGCACGGCCGCGGAATTCTCTATTGGAATGCCGCCGCTGAACAGCTTTACGGCTACAGCCGCGCTGTCGCACATGGGCAGACCACTCACGATCTGCTGAAAACTCAGCTGGCAGGCGGGGTGACGAGCCTCGAAAGTAACCTTGCCAGGTACGGCGTGTGGATCGGTGAGCTCACGCACACGACGCGGACTGGTAACCGCGTGTTAGTCGAAGGCCGCCTCGCCCTGATGTCCCAGCGCAACGATTCCTGGTTGGTGTTGGAAGTGAATCGCGATATCACGGATCAGAAGGCCGCCGACTCGTCGCGCCGCGCGATGGAGCAACAACTCGAGGACTTGCGCGTGCTGCGGGGTGATTGAAGGTTCCGCGGGAACCCGATATCCGTGTTGATATCCTTGGCACTCACTCAATAGCCTGCAGGTACGGTGCCATCGCAGTAGCAACCCGTAGCAACTTCGCGAAATGCAGCAGCTCACGGTTCTGGTGGCGCTGTTTAGACAGACCGCCGCGTTGGGCGCACGTGCCGCAACCTCCGCCAAGTCCGCGTGCTCAGTTTCACCGGCATCTTCACCGGCATCCGCTATACGGTAGAGGCCGCGACCTAGCTCTACAATCTGACCACTTTCATGCACCACTTTATATAAACTGGTGCTGTTTCTACCCGGTAGTCTCCCGTATGGCGCTACTTCTCTGGACCCGCAGCAGCATTCCCCGCTCGCGGCGAATGCGTAGAATCCCGCTTTAACCGCAAGAGGCTCACAATGAAAGCAGTCCGAATACACGCCTACGGCGGCCCCGAGCAACTGAAGTTCGAAGAAAACGTCCCGGAACCGCTGGTAACCGGCGACACCGTCCTCATCGAGGCAGCGGCAGCAAGCGTAAACCCAATCGACTGGAAAGTCCGGTCCGGAGCCCGGCAAAAAGATTTCCCGCTGGCGCTTCCCGCGATATTGGGCAGAGACGTGAGCGGCATCGTGCGCGCGGTAGGTTCAAACGTACACAACTTCAAAGTTGGAGATCGCGTACTGGCGTTCACGAACGCGACATATGCCGAGTTGGTTGCAGTCGAAGCTTCGCTCGTGACGCACTTGCCGGACGGTGTCGACCTGATAGACGCCGCAGCGATTCCGTTGGTCTCACTTACCGGAGACCAACTGGTCCGTGTTACAACGAAGGTGAAAAAAGGCGAGACAATACTGGTATCCGGCGCGCTCGGGGGTGTCGGCCGTGCAGCCGTTCATACCGCCAAAAAGCTCGGTGCGCGAGTCATCGCCGGCGTACGCGGCAAGCAACTGAGTGACGCGACTGCGCTCGGGGTGCTCAGTGTTGTCGCCATCGACGACGATGAAGCAATTGCGAAGCTCGGTACCGTTGACGCAGTAGCTGACACCGTTGGCGGCGACACCGCCGTGAAGCTCTTGGCGAAAGTGAGGGACGGCGGCTCATTCGGATATGCGTCAGTCCTGCCGGAGGCGGCAAAGACGCAATATCCGGGTGTTGAAATCAAGCGCGTTTTCGGGCGTGCCGACCCTTCAAAAGTCCGAGAATTCGCGGATGACATACGCGACGGAAAGTTCAGTCTGCCCATCAGCCGCCGGATGCCGCTGAGTGAGGCTGCCGAAGCGCACCGCCTCGGTGAAAGAGGTGGTATCGGCAAGATCGTCCTAAAGGCAGGCCATTCCTGAGCCGGGCTTTATGGCGAAGTCATCGCTTGGGTCCGCGGAGCGAACTATCCCGGGCCCGCGCGGACTAATCACTGCGCTTCTCTTCTGCTCCGGTCCCCCCAAACCGTGAAGAGCACGCTGACTTACAATTCAAAACAAGTTCGCGCCGCTTCAACCAGCACCACTGGCTCCCGTTTCGTGAGCCGAGCCTTCACACTTGCGCTCAATGATTCCATTCGTTTGCACAAGCTCAACAACCGAGGATTCGCGCTAAATGAATCAAAAAGCTGCCCCGCCCGCGAGCGGGCAGGTCCCCAGTCAGCAATATCAGCCCGCCCAAAGCGCTTCGCGGGAGCTCGTGACCGAAAATTCAACCTGGATCACCCCGCTGCGGGAAGAGATCGCGCGCGTCATCGTCGGTCAAAAGCACCTTCTCGACCGGCTCTTGATCGCCCTGCTCACGAACGGTCACGTGCTCCTGGAGGGCGTCCCCGGCCTTGCAAAGACCTTGGCCTTGAAGACTTTGGCCAATTGCATTTCCGTGCGTTTCAAGCGCCTGCAATTTACGCCGGACATGCTGCCCGCCGACATCGTCGGCACCATGATCTACAACCCCCAGGACGGCGGGTTCCGCACCAAACAGGGGCCGATTTTCAGCAACCTCATCCTCGCAGACGAGATCAATCGCGCACCCGCGAAGGTGCAAAGTGCGCTCCTGGAAGCCATGCAGGAGCGCCAGGTCACCATCGGCGATGAGACCTACCCATTGCCCACCCCATTTCTAGTTCTCGCGACGCAAAACCCGCTGGAACAAGAAGGCACTTACCCCCTTCCAGAGGCGCAGATCGATCGATTCATGATGAAGGTCGTCGTCGACTATCCGACGCGAACTGAAGAGCGGGCGATTCTTGACGCTATGGCGACTACAGAGCCAATGGTCGTGCCACGCACGGTCGTCAGCGCCGAACAGGTTGTCGCTGCTCGCCACGTAGTAAACATGTTGTTCGTCGACGATAAGGTCCGCGATTACATCGTCGATATCGTCCTGGCGACGCGGCCGCCCATCGCCGACGGGCTGAACTTGAATGGTTATGTTCAAACCGGCGCCTCACCCCGAGCGACCATCTCACTCACGCTGGCTGCACGCGCCATGGCATTTCTCAACGGCCGGCACTTCGTCACTCCACAGGACGTCAAGTTGGTTGCGATGGATGTGCTGCGCCATCGAGTGTCGGTGACGTATGAGGCGGAGGCTGAAAACGTCACTTCCGAAAATATCGTTGAGAAAATCCTGAATACGCTGCCGGTTCCCTGAGCACGGAAGTTCGCTTAGATGGCAGATGCCAAGCAATCGACAAAGGCCAAGCGCACCAGCATGCGTGAGCTGGAAATCCGCACTCGACGCATGGTCGATGACACCATGGCGGGCGCCTATCACTCGGTGTTCAAAGGCCGGGGAATGGACTTCGACGAGGTGCGCGAATACAGCCCCGGGGACGAAGTCCGGACCATCGACTGGAATGTGACAGCCCGTGCTGGACGTGTGTTCGTCAAGAAGTTCACAGAGGAGCGTGAGCTCACAATCTTCCTGGTTGTCGACATCAGTGCTTCGGGAAATTTCGGCTCCGGCGCGCAAGCCAAGCGCGATCTGGCTGCGGAAGTGGCCAGCGTGCTGGCATTTTCCGCAATTCGCAACAGCGACAAAGTCGGTTTGATTTTGTACACGGACCGAATCGAACGCTATCTGCCGCCAAAAAAGGGGCGCCGACACGTGCTGCGCGTCGTACGCGACATCCTTTACCACGAGCCTCGAGGCGTGCGCACCGACACTGTGAAGGCACTGGACGTCGTCAATCAACTGCTGCATCGACGGGCGATCGTATTCCTGATTTCGGATTTCGAGACCAGCGGCGATCCTGAGGCAACCCGCGCACAACTACGCCGGGCAGCCCGCCAGACAAATCGCCGCCACGACCTGATTGCGGTGCATATCGAAGATCCGCGCGAAAAAGAGCTCCCCAACGTCGGGATCATCGCGCTGGAAGATGCGGAAACGGGCGAGATCATCGAGCTCGATACTGCGCGCGCCACGGTGCGCAAGCGGTTCAACGAGCTTTCGTTGGAGCGGGCGCTGCGCCTGAGGAGTGATCTGCGGGCGGAAGGGATCGACACCGTACAACTGCGGACCGATAAACCCTACATTCCGCCGCTGCAACGATTCTTCAAATCGCGCGGCCGGCCACGCGTATGAAGGCGATTGTCAGTATCCGCCGCGTCGCACGAAGTTGCGCGTGGCTCGCGCTGATAGCGGGAGTTGCTTTGGTCGGCAGCCCCTCAGCGGCAGCCGAAGAGGATATCCGCGACATTCGCGGCCCTAAGGCTGTGACGGAGTCCTGGATGATCCCTGCGGTGCTTGCGGGCGCGATCGTCGTTGCACTTTGCGGCTACATCATCTGGCGTCGGCGGCATCGCGAAGCTCCTCTTAGAAATCTGACTTTGGCAGAAAAAACTCTCGAGCGCCTGGAGGAAACGAGACCGCTGATGAACCCGGCCACCGCACGGGAATTTGGAATCGCTGCTTCCGAAGTGATTCGAAACTACATCGAGAAGCGATTCGGCGTCATCGCGACACAGCAAACCACCGAGGAGTTTCTGCAAACGTTGCTGCAGGGCTCGAATGAAACGCTGGCGCGCCACCGTTCGCTGCTTGCGCAGTTCCTCCAGCAGTGCGACTTCGTCAAATTCGCCGGAGCCTCGTTGGCGATCGCGGATATGGAATCCCTTTTCCAAAGCGCGCGCAGCTTCGTCCTCGAGACCAGCGAGACGCCCGCCGCATGATCCGGTTTCTACAGCCCGAGTGGTTTTGGGCGTTGACTGCGCTGCCACTGATCATTCTGTGGCGAGGTCGCCGCGGGCCCGTTGCCGCTGTGGAGTATTCCGATGTGAGTCTCGCGCGCGAGATCGCGCGTCGCACCCGAAGTCGGATCGGCGGAATTGTCTGGTTGCTGCCGATTGTCGCGGCAGCTCTCATGATCGTTGGATTGGCCCGGCCGCAGCGCACCCATAGCCGAACTGAGGTCACGACAAACGGAATAGACATCGTGCTTGGACTGGATGTTTCCGGCTCGATGCAAGCGCTCGACTTCTCAGTCAATAACTACCGCGTCAACCGCATCGCCGTGGTCAAGTCGGTCGTCGCAAGATTTATTGACGAGCGCCCCAACGACCGTATCGGTCTCATCGCCTTTGCAGGATCTCCCTACATAGTGAGCCCGCTTACTTTGGACCACGACTGGCTGCTCCAGAATCTCGAGCGTATCAACGTCGGTATCGGCGACGACGGCACGGCAATCGGCTCCGCCATCGCTGCGGCCGTCAATCATCTGCGCACGACGACGGCAAAATCCAAGGTGGTCATTCTCTTGACTGACGGCGTCAATAACAGTGGAAAGATATCCCCGCTTTCCGCAGCGGAAGCAGCCCGAGCCCTGGGAGTTAAGGTGTACACCATCGGCGTTGGCGTTCGCGGAAAGGCGCCCATTCCCGCCAGGGATGAAGCAGGCAGGATGCGCATGATGATGATGGATGTCGACGTCGACGAAAAGACACTGCAGGCAGTGGCCAAGGAAACCGGCGGCCTGTTTTATCGGGCGACTGACACTGATTCGCTGCAGAAAATCTATGAGCAGATTAACCGTTATGAGACCTCGGCGCAGTCTGTGCAGAAATTTGAGCACGTGGAAGAGCTCTACAAATGGCCTCTGTTCCCTTCACTGGCCTTGCTTGGATTCGGGGTGATCTTGCAGCAAACGAGGTTTCGCAGGTTACCGTGAGGTTCAGTGATCCACACTGGCTGCTGGCCGGGCTGCTGACCTGCATTGCGCTGATCGTGATGTGGCGCCGCTACGATGTTCGGCAGCAACAGGCACTCGCCCAATTCATCGCGCCGCATTTGCGACAGAAGCTCACAGGCTCGCTCTCCGGCTTTCGCCGGTTCGCACAGCGAGGCTCGTTCGCAGCCGCCGTGCTCTGTCTTTTCGCCGCGCTTGCGGGCCCTGAGCTGGGATATCACTGGGAAAAAATCAGCCGCCGCGGCAATGACGTCGTCTTCGCGA
>JAXDQF010000396.1:0-3751 GCA_034668025.1 Gammaproteobacteria bacterium
CGCTCTGCCACCCTTCCGGCACTAAAATCAGTGGCTTACGATGACATCCTAGAATCGATATCGCCACTGGCTCGAGACGCCCGCGGCTAGTCAGGCGTGAGGGCGCGCATGCTACCAAAAATGCGCGCCCGGGGCGCTCTTTCGCCCCGCCGGCGACGGGCAGCGCCAAGGGCACCAACTGCCGCGCCGAACGATACCGCAGGTAACGGGCAATGCCGGCGCCGTCTACGCGGATTCCAGCCCCCGCGTCATCGCCCAATCCAACCCCCGACTCACCCATCCCCCACCCAGGCTGGCGCCGGTCACATCATCCAGGCGGTACGGCTTGCCGTCCAAAATGGACTGCGCCGCCCGGATCCCACTGCGGATGGCCGGCCCGATCCCTTCCGCCATGTCCCGAGTGGCGAGCCCCGCCGCGTCCCCGGTAATAAATGCATTCTCGCGCCGCACGACATCCACCCGCCCCCGCAAAAAATAACTGTATCCGGTGGGCTCATAGTGGGCGCCCGGGGCCAGCTTGCGGTTCAACATGCCGACAAACTGATTCCAATGGTGTTTGATGTCACCGCCGCTGCCTTTCATGCGTTCCGCCATGCCGCCGATACCGACATTCAGCCAGCCATTCTGCTTGGGCACATACCAGGAGTAGCCAGGCAGCCCCTTCTCGAAAAACCACAGGTGGCAGGTGGGATCCTTCCAGTCGTACTCGAATTCGTGCTCCAGGGTCACGGTCTGAAGCTCGCTCACCCGCGGATTCAACTCGCGGAACAGCGTGCGGTACACCGGACACCGGGTTCCGCCCGCGCCGATGAGATACCGGCCGCGGAACTCGTCATCGACGACATAGCCATCGGGGTCGGCGCGAATGTTGCGGACCGTGTGCTGTACAACCGGTGCACCGGATCGCTGCAGCAACCAGGAATCGAATTCAAAGCGGCGGATCGAGTGCTGCACGCTGGGCACGCGGAAACCGAGTCCCTTCACGTGAATGTGCAGTCGCTCGAATGTCAGGAAGCGGTGCGGATAGGTTTTGACGTCGAGATCCAGGTCCGCGACGACTTCCGGCGTGATCCATCCTGCGCACAGCTTCAAGCGCGGGAAGGTCTCCTTATCGAGCACCAACACATCGACACCGCGCGATACGAGCTCGCGCGCGGCAGCGGACCCGGCGGGTCCGCCACCAACTATGAGCACATCGCACGTTCGCACGGGCTACAGATCAGCGCGCGTAGATGTAGTCACGAGTCCACGGCACGTCATTGTTCTGCCCCGGTGCAAACAACACCTGGAACAGCTGCAATGTGCCCGTCGTGAATCCCGCAATGGAGCCGGCGAGATACAATCGCCACATCCGCACGAATTTCTCGTCGAACATCTCGGCCACGCGGTCCGAAGCGCCCTCGTATAAATCCATCCAATGCCGCAAGGTGCGGGCGTAATGCAGGCGGATGTTCTCGACGTCGAGAATCGAGAGATTCCAGGGCTCGAAGATCTGCATCATTTCGCCCAGGGACGGTGGATACGCGCCGGGGAAAATGCGCTTTTCGATCCAGGGGTGCATGGGGGCGGGACGGTTTCGGCCGATGGAGTGAATCAGGCCGCGACCCACGTTGCCCAGACACTGTTGAATGACCCGACCCAATCCGGGGTAGTTTTCAACGCCGACGTGCTCGAGCATGCCAACAGATACGAACGCGTCGTACTTGCCGGTGATGTTTCGATAGTCATCCTCGACGAATTCGACTGACGACCCGAGCCCCTCGCGCTGCGCCCTTTCGCGGGCAAACGCTACCTGCTCGTGCGAGATGTTGAACGCGCGTACCTTGACGCCGTAGTTCTGCGCCATGTGAATGGCCAAGCTCCCCCATCCGCAGCCGGCTTCTACGACACTTTCGCCGGGCTTCAGCCGCATCTTGCGACAGACGTGGTCCATCTTCGCAACCTGCGCCTCGTCCAAGGCGGCAGTGGGTGTTGGGTAATAGGCGCACGTGTACGCCATCGTCTTGCCCAACCACAACGAATAAAACTTGTTGCCGATATCGTAGTGGTGATGGATGTTGTCTCGCGACCCGGGCAGCGTATTGACGCGCCTGCGGCGCATCATCTCGACTCCCCGGCGCAGAACCGAGTAACGACGCTTGCTGTGGGTGCCTGACCTGTAGACGGCCTCCAGCACCCCTACCAGGTCGCCTTCGACCGTGATCCGGCCATCGCTGTAGGCTTCGCCGAACCGGACCTGGGGATCGGCCAGCAGGCCGAAGAGCGCCGCCCGATCAGCAATACGCAGGCTGGCGACGGGATCGGCGACCACCGCCGGGCGAACGCTCTCGCCCGTCCACAGGACGAACTCCAGCGGTGGATCGCCCAGGAAAGCCAGGAGCCGAGACAAAAGTCGGCCCTCCACGGAGCGGCCTTTGCGCCTCTCCAGGGGTCTCACAATGACACCGGCCACCGGTGAAGGTGGCGCGCTTCTCCCCTCAGAGGCGCTATCGGATTCCGAAGCTACACAGTCCTCGACTGCATTCACCGTCGTTCTCCCTCCATCTGTCACGGTCGGCAACGCACGCGTTGCGCCCGCCCAAGGCGATAATTTAGCAATGTACGGGCCCGCTGTAATCGTTCTGTAATTCCATCTTCCGCGGGCGTACCCGGAATGTGCCCTAAAGCAGACGTCGCAATCAATGGAGGACCCCTGTGCACCCACGCTTTAGCCTCGTCAGGAGACTTTTAGCCTGCCTCTTGTTGCCAATTGTCATCTGTGGAGGGCCCGTCGCTGACTGTGCCGAGCCAGGGGCAGCCGCCCCTGCAAGGCCATTGATTCTCGTTTCTATCGATGGATACAGGGCGGATTACCTCGACCGGGGTCACTCTCCCGTACTGGCCGCACTTGCGGCCGACGGCGTGCGGGCAAAAGGGATGCGTCCTGTTTTCCCCTCGCTCACCTACCCAAACCACTACACGCTCGCCACGGGGCTGTACCCGGACCAGCACGGCGTGGTGAACAACACCATGCACGATCCGGTCCTGGGGAATTTCAGCCCTTCCAATCGCGCCGCGAACACCGACGGCCGTTGGTGGGACCGGGCAGAGCCCATTTGGGTAACCGCGCAGAAGCAAGGATTACGCACAGCTTCCGTTTTCTACCCTGGAACGCAGGCTGAGATTCGTGGTGTTCGACCCGCCTACTGGCAGCTTTTCGATTCGAGCGTTCCACCCGACGACCGTGTCGACCAGGTGCTGACGTGGCTGGACCTGCCACCAGATCAGCGGCCCCGCTTCGTGTCGCTGTACTTCGAGCAGGTAGATGTCGCAGGCCACAGCTACGGGCCTGATTCGCTCCAGGTGGATGAGGCCCTGGTGACGGTCGACGCTGCCATGGGGCGCCTCATGGCCGGCCTTCGACAGCGCACCCGCTGCTGGGCGAGCATGGTTATGACAACGACGAGCCGCAGATGCGGGCATTGTTTGTCGGGCACGGCCCTTCGTTGGAGTTATCCAGGGACGGTAACGACCCCGCCGGCTCGAGTCATCGCGTTAGCGGGACGCTCGGCGGCCCGACAAACGTCGGTGGACGACTGGCACGGCCCTGTTAGGATCGATGGCGACGGTAAATCCGTCGGCTGAAATGCCGCCACAAAATGACCTGTGGCTGGGCGGCCGTGAGGGCCGTGACCTGCGCGTCGATGGGCAGCGAGATCCATGTACCGGCTGAGCCGGGCACAGGTGCCCCCAAGTGAAGCGCGAAGCAGGC
>JAXDQF010000397.1:0-20730 GCA_034668025.1 Gammaproteobacteria bacterium
GAAAGTGGGGGCTCGGGTCCGCAGGCACAAGACCGGCGGATCAGCCGAGAGCCACTCCGGCCCCCATATTCTATATAACCCGGGGGGTGGGGTGCAGGCTTTCTGGGGGCGGCAGAAGCGGGGGCGGGAGCAGGCGGCCCCACAGCAGCAGCAGGGCCTGGAAGAGGCCGTCACCGAGCAGCATTTGCGCGAACAGGTCAGGCGGCCCCGACGTGATGCTCAGGTAGGCGCTGCAGCCGATTGTGGGCGGTGCCAGCTGGATGCCGAGCGTGGGGCGCAACACCGGCGGCGTCGTCGCGGGATCGCGGCTCCCATCGGAAGTTGGCCGGTCCGTTAGACGCCGAAGATAAATTGCCCAACACAGGACGCCGAAATTCCGCCAGACCCTCGACTCTTCCGCGGCGCGGACGTCTTGTTCAACCGTGCGCCTTTTTGCGCAATTCTGTGCAGTTTTTTTCGCTTCGGCCACGGCGTCGGCGTGTCTGTGCTGGTGCTGTGGTTTCAATCGGTGCGAGAATGCTCCTCCGGCGCTGTATCTTAAATCCGGCACATCTGAGGAACTGTCATGGCAATGAGCGAAGCGAAGAAGAAAGAGTTGAAGGGACGGCGCACGGCGCCTCTGGTCACTCCGACCGATCTGGGTGCCAAGGCATCGCAGAATATCGCAGGTGGCATGAATGCGATTCTGGCCGACGTCTGGGCCCTCTACCTGAAGACGAAGAATTTTCACTGGCACATGAGTGGTCCGCATTTCCGCGACTACCATCTGCTGCTCGACGAGCAGGCCGATCAACTGTACGCCATGAGTGATCCGATTGCGGAACGCATCCGCAAAGTGGGCGGCAACACGCTGCGCTCCATCGGCAATATCGCCCGCCTGCAACGCATCAAGGACAACGACGCGGACTATGTTGAGCCGCTCGACATGTTGGCCGAGCTGCGCGAGGACAATCAGTCGCTCGCAGCCCGTCTGCGTGAAGTTCACGATGTGGTTGATGAGGCCCGCGACATCGCGACGGCGAGCCTGATCGAGAACTGGATCGACGAGACCGAGCGTCGCACCTGGTTCCTGTTTGAAGCGAGCCGCCAGGGCAAGTAAGACCTGGCAAGTGAGCCGGTAGTAGTCCTTTCCCTCACGCGGGCCCGGTCACGTGGGCAATCGCGTGAGGGAGGATTCAGTGAGACGGCGATTGGGCAAAAGTCGTTCTGACATCGACGTGACACAACAGACAGTCTGGTTGACGTGAGCTTGGCCGTTCTTCGGCGTTGTAGTTGTGCAACGCATAGGATGCCATCAGCGAACCTGTGGCAGTATCTCGCTTTATACCGAGAACGGAGCGGGAAGTGCAGCTATCAGACATTCGGGCTTGCATGCGGGCGATGATTGTTGGCGGGTTGATAGTTGGTATTTCCGCATGCGGCGGGGGCGGTGGCGGTGGCTCCCCTAACCCGGTTCTGGGCACGCTGACCTTCACTACAAACGAAAACGTTGCCTTGACTGCGGCGGTCACCGCGAAGGATCCGGGCGGCAGTCAGGTCACGTTTGCGCAGACAGGCAGCCCGACTTCGGGAACGCTCACGGGATTCCCGGGTAGTGGCAATTTCACCTACACCCCCAACGCGAATTTCACGGGGAGTGATTCGTTCGGCATAACGGCAACGGATGCCGCGGGGAACAAGTCGACAGGGACTGTCATGATTACCGTGACAGTTGATCAGCCGCCAACTGCCAGCAACACGATCGTGCGCGTCGATGGGGCGGGTCTCGCCAAAATCAACGTCCTGGCCAGCGCGGTCGATCCCGACAAGGACACGCTGACTGTAACGATATTGACTCAACCGCCTACAGGAGCGGGCACGGCGGCTGTCAATGCGGACGGCACCGTCGCTCTTACAGGTCTGGCAGCATTCAAGGGTGTCACGCACTTCACGTACCAGGTGAAAGATCCCACCGGCAAGACGGCTAACGCCGCTGCGGCGGTGTTTGTTGGTACGGATCCATTTCGTGCGGCTTTCGTCGGGGACGCGCCGGCGAATGGCTCGAATGAGGTTTACTTGACGGATTTTGCGGCCGATCCGGTTGCAATGACGGCGGCCACGCAGGGGAACCTGCGAATCAAGGGATTCGCAGTTTCAGACAACGGCACGACCGTCGTGTACAGAACTGAGGACACCGCGACCCCGGCGACAACGAGCCTCTCGTTCGTGCAGACAGCCACCCCGACGAAAGCGACGGCCATCCAACTCCCCAGCGGGCTCGTTCCGGTGCTGGATGGGAATAATAAGGATCAGTTCCTGATCAGCCCGGATGGCAACTGGATTGCTGTGATCGCGGGGCAGGGGAACGCGAATTCGCTGTATGTGCTCAACGTCGCGCAGCCTACTGTCGTGACCCAGGTGTTGCCTGCTGGCATGGCGTTCGCGACCTTGCCGGTTTTTTCCCTGGACTCGAAGAATATCTACTTCCTGGCGACCAGTGTCGCCGGTGGTGCTCACAAGTCGCTGTACTACGCTTCACTGAGCACACCCACACCCTCGCAGACCACGCTCATCTCGGCTGCCAGCGATCCATCCACCAGCGACGAAATCAACTCGTTTGCGGTTTCGCCTGACCAGACGCGAATTCTTCTCGAGGCCAATCGAGGCGGCCGACTGGGTGTCTATTTCGTAGACGCGTCCCATCCGCAGACGGAGAGTCTGATCAGCCGGCCGATGGCGTTCGGCCAGTCGATTCAGAACACGTCTGTGGGCCTGCCACCCGGCAAGGGCGGTAGTACGACTGTCTCGCGTGTTGCTTACGCCGTGGATGCCGGCGCTCTCGACCCGATTAACAATCCGGCGGGCATCTATGTTGCGGAGGTTGCTGCATCCTCCAACCCACGCCTGGCAGCGCAAGCTGCCAACCTGCAGGTGCTCGCCTTCCGGCCGGACGACGCGGCCATTCTTTATACCGATACGGCAACAGTGACGGAGACAGTCATTGATACTCCGGGGTCACAGGCGCTCGGGGGTGGGAACGGCGGCTGGTACGATTCAACAGGCAATATCGCCGTGCTCAGACAATCCGTGCCTTATACGGTACTGGCCTCAACATCCCGCGGCTCGTTCGGCACGACCAACCGGCTGGGAACGAGCTCGCTGGCGGTGATTTATTCCGACGTGTCCGGAATCGGCAACGGTGTTGCGATCATCGGGCAGGGGCCCACTTCCGGAACGCCGCCGGCCAACGCAACTCTGCAGATCGTCAATGCGTTGGCGCCGCAAGGCGTGTTGCCGCTGGCTGCCTTTACGTCCCCCTTGCAGTTGACTTCGTATTCTTCGAAGGTCGTCTCGAAGTAGACCCCGCGTGCGTCGGCGCGGGCCGACACAGCGAAACCTCAGGAGTTGACCGCGGCCGCCTGACTGGCGACTATCGCGGTCCTCCCCTGGGAGACGCGTGTCGCCGTGAGCAAACACATTGTTTTTCTGCTGATTGCCGCGGGCATCACGTCGCTCGCGTGGGCTGACTCCGACATCCGGATACTCAACGGCGATGCCCATTTTCCGCAAGGGCCTGTCTGGTATCGCGGCAGGCTCTACTACGTTGAATATGACCGCAACACGGTGACCACGTGGGACGGTCACAAGACGGCGGTGTTCGCTACCGAGAAGGGTTGCGGGCCGTCGGCGGTTATTCCCACCGTGCGCGGTGAATTCATTACAACCTGCTATGACAACGGCACCATCGGGCGCATCTTCCGCTGATGGCAGGGTGCTGTCGGCCTACACACACGACAAGGACGGGAACCGGTTCGTGGGGCCGAATGACTTTGCGCCGGATACTCATAGCGGCATTTATTTCACGGCATCCGGCAGCCAGGGCCCCAGCATCGATGCGAAGGTTTTCTACATCGCGGCCGATGGGACGATTACGCAGATGGCCGTCGATCTGCATAACGCGAATGGACTTGCGGTCTCGCCGGGGGGCGACCTGTTGTATGTGGTCGAGACCGATGAGAACCGGCTGGTGCAGTTCAGGATCGGCGCGGACGGTACGTTGTCGGAGCGGCGGGTGTTTGTGAATCTCGACGATCTGACGGCGCATGGGGGGCACATCTGGCCCGCTGGCGTGAAAATCGACTCGCAGGGTGAGATTTATATAGGCCAGACTCCCCGCGATCCGCACGCGCCCCTGGCCGGGCAGATTTTTGTGGTGAGCGCGGAAGGGCAGTTGTTGCGGACGCTCACCCTGCCGTCACCCGGTGTACCGAATTTCGCCTTCAGCCCGGATGAGAAAACGCTGTTTGTTACGGCAGTGGATCAGTTGGATCGGAAGCCGTACCAAGGGAAGCTTTACGCCATCAGCACGCGCTAGTGTCAGCCGCCGGCGGGTGAGCCGGGCGGCCGTTCACACGCTTCGGATCATGCCGCCGTCGATTCGAATGATGCCGCCCGTCATGTAGGAAGCTCGCGGACTCGCGAGGAAAGCGGCCATCGCCGCGAACTCATCCGCTTCGCCGTAGCGGCCCGCGGGGATCGTCGCGGTCGAGGCCTTCTGCGCTTGCTCTACGGTGATTCCCTCGCGGCGTGCGCGCGCTTCGTCGAATTCGACGATGCGGTCAGTGGCAATCCGGCCGGGCGCCAGGCAGTTCACAGTGACTCCATCCGCGGCAACCTCGGAGGCGAGAGTCTTGGCCCAACCCACGAGTCCAGACCGCAGGGCGTTGGAGAGAGCCAGGTTGGGAATGGGTTGTATGACCCCCGAAGACACGACCAGCATGATCCGACCGAAGCGGCGCTGACGCATCCCGGGCAATGCGAGCCTCGTCAGCCGGATCGCACTCAGAAACATCGCTTCAAACTGCGCAGTCCAGCTGGCGTCGGTTATTTCGGCGGCGGTGCCAAAAGGCGGGCCGCCCGTGTTGAACACGAGGATGTCGGCTTTTTCGAGCTCGCCGGCGAGGCCTTGGATCGCGTCCGCCTGTGACATGTCAGCTGCGTGTGCGGTGATCGTCCCGGTTCCCCCCGCCACAGACGCCGCCAACTCCTTCAGCTTCTGCGCGTTCCGTGCAGCCGCAACGACATCCGCTCCCTCGGCTGCGAGTGCAGAGGCAATTGCACGACCGATTCCACGAGACGCGCCGGTCACGACGGCGCGGCGCCGTTTCAATCCGAGATCCATTTACTTTGCTCCGTTGGCGACAGCTTCGGACGTGGATGTTAACCGCTTTGAAAGCCAATAGTAGGCGGGGGCAGTGATCGCGAGCCCCGCAATCCACGACAGATCGACTTTGCCCATGGCAAGGGCGATCGGACCGGTGTAGAGCGGCGAGTCGATGAAGGGCAACTGCACGAGAATGCCCAACACATAACATCCGATCGCCACGCCGTTGATGCGGCCATAGATGCCGCCGTCGTGGCGAAAGAACGATTCCACGTCGTAGTGGGCGTGTTTCAGCAGGTAGTAGTCCACCAGGTTGATGGCCGTCCACGGGACGAGTACGTACAGCAACAGCAGGATGAAGTTTTCGTAGTTGGCCAGGAACGAATCCTTTCCCAGCAGCGCACCCGTGAGCGCCAGCGCAAAAATGATCAGGGAGATGACGGCTCGGGCGGCCGCTCCCGGAGACCAACTCGGGACCAGGGTCTGACCCAGTGTCATGGTCGAGAGAGCCCCGCAGTACAGGTTCATGGCATTGGCGGTCGTCACTCCAATGGAGAGCACGATCAGGATCACTGGAGCGATACCTTGCGTGAGCATCGCGAGGCCGGCCACGATACTCGTGCCTTTTGGGGTTGCGAGGCCGACCATCACGCCCAGGGTCATGGGCAGCATGGAGCCTAGTGAACACCCCCAGAAGCTGGCCCAGAAGGCGGATCGCGCACCCGTGTCTACAGGCATGTACCTCGAGTAGTCGGACACGTAAGGCGCATACGCGATCTGCCAGAGGGCGGCCGCCGAGACGGCACTGAGGAATCCGGACAGGTTGAGCGTGTTACGGGACAGGAAGTCGGCCGGAAGTCCGTGCACCCAAATGATCCAGATGAACGCGAGGGTGAGCACCACACCGGCAAAATAGGTGGTGATGCGCGCATAGGTATGGATGAGGTCGTAGCCGAATACGGCGGCGATGACACTGATGACCGCGACCGTCGCGATGCCGGGCGTGTCGGGCATTCCTGGTGCAATGCTCACCAGGGCCTCGCCACCCAGCACCAGATTGGACGCGAGAAATCCGACATACATCACGAGCACGATGACGACGACCAGCAGCGAGCCCAGTGATCCGAATTGTCCACGCGTTTGAATCATTTGCGGAACACCGAGCGTGGGTCCCTGTGCCGAATGGAGCGCCATGAAGACGGCACCCACGAGATTGCCGACCGCCAGTCCCAGCAGCGCCCAGCCGAATGGCAAGCCGAAGACGGTCACCGCAAGGCCGCCGGTGACGATGGTCAACAGCATGAAGTTCGTCCCGAACCACACCGTAAACAAGTCGGCGGCGGTGCCGTGGCGCTCGCCGAGCGGAATGGGCTGGATGGTGCTGTTTTCGAGGCGCGTGGAGCGTGCGTTGTTCATATGCACATGTTGCAGCAAATCGCGCTGCATTGGAACGGTGGCGCGTTGCGGAATGCTGCGACGCATGGCTTCACTGAGACAATGATAATTCCAACTTATGTAACTGTTGCTTTCTGAAAAGTGTTCTAATACGACACGGGGAGGGTGCTGACAGAAGGTGCGTTCCATTCCTCACAACATACTGTTGATCTCAGATGCAGCGGATGCAAAGGCAGTGCGTGCTGCCCTGGTGAGGAGCGATGCCGGTCTTTTTAATGTTGACTGGGTCAGCAGCCGGGCAGATGGCCTGGGACGCCTGGCGCAGGCCGCCGCGGCCGAGGTGGCGGCGGTGTTGGTGGATCTGTATCTGCCCGACAGCTCGGGCCTGGATACGTTCGCACAGTTGCTGCACGCAGCGCCGCAAATTCCCCTGCTGATCCTCACTGATGCCCAACACGAAGCGATTGCCCGCCTGGCTGTGCGGCAGGGCGCGCATGACTATTTTTTGAAGGACCCCGGCCTGCGAGGTCACCCCGACGATTGTCCGCTGTTGAGGTCGTTGCGCACCATTATCGACCGCGCCGACTGCGTCGCGGCGTTGCGTGAGGAGCAGGATCGGGCGCGGGCCGTGCTCGACTCCATAGGCGACGCGGTCATCAGCACTGACCTCGGGACCCGGGTGACCTATCTCAACTCCGTCGCGGAAAAGATGACGGGTTGGACGCGCCAGGACGCCGCGGGACACCAGGTCGAAGAAATCTTCGCGGCCGTCGACGGCGCGACCGGTGAGCAAGTGCGCCGGACGATGGAGCTCGCCATCCGCGACAAGGTAACGTCGTGCCTCACTTCCAGTAACAACGAAGATTTCGAGGCTCCGTTTGAGGACTCGGCCGCACCGATCCACAACCAGCAGGGCGAGGTGACCGGGGCGGTCATGGTGTTTCGCGACATGGGCACCTCACGCGCGCTGTCACACCGGATGTTCTACCTCGCGCAGCACGACAGCCTGACCGATCTGCCCAACCGCGTGTTGCTGCACGAACGGCTCAATCATGCGATTTTACTCGCGCACCGCCGCCGCAAGCAGATGGCGGTGTTGTTCCTCGACGTGGACCGTTTCAAGCACGTCAATGACACTCTCGGGCACGAGATCGGCGACCGGTTGCTGCAGTCGGTGGCCCAGCGGCTGCTGAGTTGTGTGCGCCGCTCGGACACTGTCAGCCGCCAGGGCGGCGATGAGTTTGTGATCCTGCTGTCGGAGATCAGCCAGGCGCAGGACGCCGCCGTCAGCGCCGAAAAAATGTTGCAGGCGTTGGATGTTCCGCATCACATCGACCAGCACGAGCTGCGGGTCACGGGCAGCATCGGCATCGTGGTCTATCCGGACGATGGCACCGAAGCCGATGTGCTGTTGAAACACGCGGACTTCGCGATGTACCACGCGAAGGACCAGGGCCGAAACAACTATCAGTTTTTCGAGCCCAGCCTGAACGTGCGGGCCCTGGAGCGCCAGGTGCTCGAAAGCGGCCTGCGGCGTGCCATCGACAGCCAGGAGCTGGTGTTGCACTACCAGCCGAAGATCGACCTGGAGACGGGCGCCATTGTGGGCGCTGAGGCATTTGTCCGCTGGCGCCATCCGCAGCGCGGGCTCATTCTGCCATCGCAGTTTGTTCCGATCGCGGAAGTGTGCGGCAGCATCATTCCCATCGGGCGCTGGGTGTTGCGGGAAGCCTGCCGCCAGGCGCGCGCCTGGCGGGCGGCGGGAATCGGGCCGCTGCGGATCGCAATCAACGTGTCACCGCCCGAGATGCGCGACCGGGACTTCATAGCCTGCGTCAGCAGGATTCTGAGCGAAACGGGGCTGGATCCTGCCGACCTGGAAATCGAGCTGCGCGAGACGGTGTTGATGCAGGACTCCCGGTTCGCCCTGGAAGTGCTCAGCACCCTGAAGGAGTTGCACGTGCAACTCGCCCTGGATGACTTCGGTACGGGCTATTCCAGCCTGAGCCACCTCAACCTGTTTCCCATCGACATTCTCAAGATAGATCAGTCGTTCGTGCACGAGCTGAGTACCAAGGCGGGCGCCAGCAGCATTGTGGGCGCCGTCATCGGGATGGGAAAAAATCTGGGAATGCAGGTGGTTGCGGAGGGTGTCGAATCCCGTGAGCAACTAACATGCCTGCAACAGTTGGCGTGCCCGCAGGGCCAGGGTTTCTACCTGAGTGAGCCCCTGACCGCCGCGGAATTCACGCGCCTGTGCCGTCGCAGGGAGGCCGAGTCGGCCAGCCCCGTGATCTGACGGCCGGCCGGTGTGACGGGTCAGTGATGTGAGCACATCGCCAGCAACAGAATGACTGGAATCGGCACACCCAGCATCCACAACAATATTCCACGGCCCATGGGTTTTCTCCGGTGACGGTTGTGAAGACTAAACGCCCGGCGGTGGCCGGAAGTTCCCTGGTCACGCGCACAGTGTCGTCAAACCAACTCAGCGAGTCGCGAGAGGGGGACATGCTGACCGTGCGGAATATGTGATCTAGTCTGCGGACTCCCACGAATTCTCATTCACGGAGTCGGCAATGAAAGGATCGGCAATGCTCGCCCAGGCATGCGCCCTGGCGCTGGCCGTCATGATGACAACACCCGGCGTCGCGCAGGAACAGGCGCTCACCCCGGAAGGACAGCGTTTTATCCTACAGGGGTCGGAACAGCCGGAGACGAAGAGCGCGGCTGGGATTACGAGGAGCGAGGCTGAAGGCAATAGAGCGGGTGGCCATCGTCCGATGACGCATGCGAGAGTCTGTACGGCCGCTGCGGCGCCCGGTACCGCTAGTTGCCACGCCCACATCGTGAATGATGAGACCGGGCGTCCGTTTGCTACTACAGGCCCGGCCGGATATTCCCCAGCGGATCTGCGTGCCGCCTACTCAGTAACCGGGAACGGTACATCCAGCACGATCATCGCGATTGTTGACGCCGATGGGTATCCTAACGCCGAGTCGGATTTGGCGACCTACCGCGCTCAGTTTGGTCTTCCGGCGTGTACCACCGCCAATGGTTGCTTCAAGAAGGTGAACCAGAACGGCGTCCAGGGTAACTATCCCCGCGCCAATACGGGTTGGTCGCAGGAGACTGCGCTGGACCTCGATATGGCCAGCGCAATGTGCCCGGGATGCTCGATTCTGCTGGTGGAAGCGAGCAGCGCCAGCCTTGCGAACCTGGCTGCCTCGGTCAATAGAGCGGCCTCCATGGGCGCTCACGTCATCAGCAACAGTTACGGTGGTAGTGAGGCCGGGACGCAGAACACGGAACAGCTCTACAACTACGCCGGTATTGCCGTAACCGCGAGCTCGGGCGACAGCGGATTCGGTGTGGAGTTTCCGGCGGCGTCCCCTCATGTCACGGCCGTGGGCGGTACGACATTGACGAAAGCTGCTGGAACGACGCGCGGCTTTACGGAAACGGCGTGGGTCGATGCAGGCAGCGGCTGCAGCACTGTCTACACGAAGCCAACTTGGCAGAAAGACACCGGCTGCGCCAAGCGGACGATCGCTGATGTCTCAGCCGTGGCGGATCCTAACACCGGCGTTGCTGTATTCGCTCCCAGCGGACGTGGCAACCGTTCTGCGTGGCTCGTATTCGGCGGTACGAGTGTTGCCGCGCCCCTCATCGCAGGCCTTTACGGAGTCAATGACACGGCGGTGAACCATGGAAGCGATCCATACCGGCATACAGCCAATCTTCACGACGTAACGTCGGGAAGCAATGGCCGATGCAGTGTCGCTTACCTGTGCACGGCGGTCGCTGGATATGACGGCCCGACGGGTCTCGGAACACCTAACGGTGTTGCAGCCTTCGGATTCTGATTTACAGTCTTCGCGGGGCGGGCATCGCGGCGGGCGACTCATGAAGAGTGCCAGCCTCGGTACCGCTTCGCGAAACCGCCGCTCAGCTGTTCAGCTCCCGCTTTCGGCGGGCCTCGTACGCTTTCACGTGCAAGTGGGCCATTGCGAGGATCGAAAAACCGGCGGGAGGTGCCTTGCGGCGCTGTAGCAGGTCACCCAGGATTTGATCGACCTCCGTCCGCCCGTGGCCCTCGATGTCACGCAGCATCGATGCGGTTAGAGGTGATCCCGCAGTCGTCAGGGACGTGAGGCTGACCTGCCGCGTCGGATCGCCCGGTGGAAATCCCGCCTCGGCGGCTATCTGCGCGCACTCTTCGTAGATGAGTCTGGCGGAGTCGGTTCCGCCGGCTGCGTGAATGTCCCCGACCGTGGCGCGCATGAGGCAGGTGATTCCAGCCGCCGCCGCGATGAATGCCCATTTCTCCCACATGGACTGCAGGATGTTATCGCTCAGTCGCCCGTCAAACGGCGCGCCGCTCATTTGCGCGAAGATGGCCTGAGCGCGCTCCGAACGCTGGCCGTTGCGCTCGCCGAACGTGAGTCCGTGCGTATTGTTGAGATGAAGGATTCGGCCGTCTTTGTCGAGCGCCGTGGAAATCAGACACAGGCCGCCGAGCACGGCGTTTGCTCCAAACCGGGCATCGAGCGTGTCCAGGTGCTTCATTCCATTCAACAACGGCAGTACGGTCGTGCCGGGTCCCACCGCGGGCGCAAAGGACTCGATCGCGCTCTCGAGGTCGTACGCCTTGCAGCTCAACAGGATCAAATCGAAGGGCTGACGCAGGTTCGCTGCCAGAACGACCGGCGGCCCGGGAACATGCAGGTCCCCGATGGGGCTCTTGATGACGAGTCCGGTTTCGCGCAACTGGGCCGCACGCCGCTCCCGGACCAGGAGTGTGACATCGCGGTTGGCCTGCAGCAGCCTGCCACCAAAGTAGCCTCCAATGGCACCTGCTCCGACGACGAGAATTCGCATGTCTTCGGCTCCTGATTCCCGCCCGTAAATCGTCGTACTATCGTAGCCCAAACGAGCGGTCCCTAAGGCCGCCGCGGGAGATGGGATGGCGGCTGCAACCGGAACGCGAGACTTCACCCAGGGCGTGGGGTTTTCCGAGCTGCCGGATGGCACTTCACTCGTCGGGACGGTGGGTGAGGAAGAGGTCCTTCTGATTCGCCGCGGAGACAATCTCTTCGCAGTTGGCGCGTATTGCACTCATTACCACGGTTCGCTTGCGGACGGTCTCGTAGTTGAGGACACCGTCCGTTGCCCGTTACACCACGCCTGTTTCGACCTTCGTACCGGGAAGGCCTTGCGGGCGCCCGCGCTCGATCCGATTAACTGTTGGCGGGTTGAGCGAGTCGCTGACACGGTCTTTGTCCGCGAGAAGCTGGGCTCCCCTGCCGCGCCCCGCCTGGCACCGTCGGGCCTTCCCCGGTCGGTGGTCATCGTGGGGGGTGGGGCGGCTGGCCTGTCGGCGGCGAATACTTTGCGCCTGGAAGGGTACGAGGGGCCGATAACGCTGTTGAGCGCGGATGATTCGCCGCCGGTCGACCGGCCCAATCTCTCGAAAGATTTCCTTGCGGGTACCGCGCCGGATGAATGGATGCCGTTGCGCCCGCCGGAATACTATGGGCAACAGCGGATCGACCTCAGTTTGAATTCGCACGTGTCGGCCATCGACAGTGCCGCCCGTCGGGTAACGCTCGATGACGGTCGGCAGTTGGAGTTCGGGGCGTTGCTGCTCGCCACGGGAGCTGACCCCGTGCGTCTCGACATTCCCGGAGCGACACCCTCCCAGGTCTGCTACCTGCGTTCCTTCAGCGATAGTCGCGCCATCGTGGCAAAGGCGGGTACGGCCAGGCGGGTCGTGGTTGTTGGCGCAAGTTTCATCGGTCTCGAGGCGGCAGCATCGTTGCGGGCGCGTGGAATCGATGTCCACGTTGCCGGGCTGGACGCTATTCCCATGCAGCGCGTGTTAGGTCCGGATGTTGGGCGCTTTGTTCAATCTCTGCACGAGTCGCATGGAGTCACATTCCATCTGGGTACTACAGTGGCCCGGATGGATGGCAGGCAGGTTTCGTTGACCGACGGCACGACGATCGACGCGGACTTTTTGGTGCTGGGCGTGGGCGTCAGGCCGTCGATCGCGCTCGCCAGCGCGGCCGGCTTGAACCTGGATCGAGGCGTCGCCGTGAACGAGTATCTCGAGACCAGCGTGCCCGGCATTTTCGCAGCCGGGGACATCGCCCGGTGGCCGGATCCTCACTCCGGGGAGCGCATCCGGGTCGAACATTGGGTTGTAGCGGAGCGCCAGGGGCAGGTGGCCGCCCGAAACATTCTGGGCCGGCGCGAGCGCTACACCGCGGTGCCGTTCTTCTGGAGCCATCATTATGATATTTCCATCAACTATGTTGGCCATGCGCAAATGTGGGACACGATTGACATGGACGGTTCCCTGAGCGCGCAGGATTGCAGGATCTCCTACCGGGCCGGCTCGCGGACCCTGGCGGTCGCCACGATTTCCCGGGATCGGGAGAGTCTGCGGGCGGAGCTCGACATGGAGCGGGGCTGACGTGTTGATCGACTACCGGATACTGGTTATCACGGCCAACGTCATGGCCAATCAGCTCGGGTTGCCCGTGCCGGTGCTCCCGACGCTCATCGTGGGTGGTGCGCTGGCCGCGCAGGGCGCCATTTCGCCGACGCAGTTGTTTGTTGGCGCCGTCCTTGCGTGCCTGCTTGCCGACAGTGTCTGGTTCCTCGCGGGCAGGATCTACGGCAACGGGGTCATGAAGCTGTTGTGCCGCATATCGTTGACACCTGACTCGTGTGTCAGTGAGACACAGTCGCGGTTTGAGCGCTGGGGCTCGAACGCGTTGATTGTCGCCAAGTTTGTTCCAGGGTTGTCGCTCATCGCACCGCCGCTCGCCGGCGCCACGCAGATGGGGTGGCTGCGCTTCCTGTTGTACAGCGCCTTGGGATCCTCCGCCTGGATAGGCGCTGCCCTCCTGGGCGGCATGCTGTTCCGCCGCCAGATCGAGGCGCTCATGCCGCGAATCGCTGATTTCGGCCTGGCCGCCGTCAGCGTGTTCTGCGTTTTGCTGGTTGTCTATATTGCATTCAAGTGGTGGGAGCGGATGCGGTTCTACTCGGTGTTGCGGATGGCGCAAATCGAGGTGGGCGATCTGCACAAATTGATGGGTACGCCCCCGCCGCCGTTGGTTATTGATGTGCGCTCGGCCACGGCCGTCCAACTGGAGCCACGGTGTATTCCGGGGGCCCGGCACATTCCATTGACCGACGTGCAGCGGCATCTGCGGGACCTGCCGCGCGACCGGGACATAATCAGTTATTGCACGTGTCCCAACGAGGCCTCCGCCGCCCAGGTGGCGAAAATACTGATGGATAATGGCTTCAAGAAGGTCCGACCACTGCACGGCGGGCTCGATGCCTGGGTCGCGGCCGGCTACACTGTTGACACGATGCCGGTGAGCGCCACCAACGCTTCCGGCAGCGTTTTGCGAGGAAGTGTAATTTCCTAATAAATTCAACCGCTTGCGATCGTCGCAAGGCGCGAGGCTACTGACATGGCCGATGCACGCTCCATTGCCTCCCTGACCATCTCCTTCGGGTTGGTCGCCATTCCCGTGAAGCTCTACTCCGCGACCATTGCGGCCGAGCGGATCTCGTTCAACATGCTGCACAAAAAGGACGGCTCGCGGCTCAAGCAACAGTATGTTTGCGCGACCGAGGGGACGGTCGTCGACCGCACCGAGATCGTGAAGGGTTACGAGTTTGCGAAGGATCAGTACGTGATGTTCACGCCTGAGGAGATCAAGGAGTTGGAAGAGGCGGGCTCGTCGGCCATTGATATCGGCGAGTTTGTACCGCTCGACTCAGTCGATCCGGTGTACTTCGAGCGCACGTACTATCTCGCGCCCGACAAGGGTGGTTCCAAACCTTATACTTTGCTCGTGACCGCGCTCCGTGATTCCGAGCAGTGTGCGATCGGAAAATGGGCGGCGCGCGGGCGTGAGCACGTCGTGGTGATTCGACCGTTGGATGTGGGGTTGGCGATGCATCAGTTGCATTTCCAGGCCGAGGTTCGGCCCATGAAAGACCTGGGTATCGAGCCTGCGACCGTGAGTGAGGCCGAGTTGAAACTGGCACGCCAGCTCATCGGCCAACAGTCCGCGAAGACTTTCGATGCCGGCTCCTACGTGGATGAGTTCAAGGGCCGCGTGGAAGCGGCGATTCAGAAGAAAGTGGAAGGCAAGGAGATCTCGTTGGCCGAGAAGCCCGCCGCCAGGAAGGGTGGCAATGTGATCGACCTGATGGACATGCTGCGCGCCAGCCTGGAGTCGCGCGGGTCGTCCGGTCGCGCCGTGCGGGACAACGGGTCTCGTGAAGCCAATGGGTCTCATGAAGTCGCCGCCCGGGATATCGGAAGCCGGGACCTCGGGGCCCGTAAGCCTCCCAAGCGTGCTGCCAAGGTGCCCGCCAAGCGCGTAGCGAAGTCGGGTTCCGCACGCAAATCCTCGCGGGGGTGACATGCATGTTTACGGTACGAGGGACCTGCAGCGACTGTTAGGCATCGGTCCCTCTTCGGTCCGTTCATTTATCCGCGCAGGCCATGTCAGACCACGTAAAGGGGCCCGTGGCCGGCTGCAGTTTACTTTTCAGGATCTCATCATTCTGCGCACTGCCCGCACATTGAGCGGTGCCAATGTCCCTACGCGCCGGTTGAATCGCTGCCTGCGACAGCTGCGGGAGGCGCTCCCTGCCAACATGCCCCTGAGCGGACTGTCTATCACTGCCATCGGTGACCAGATCGCTGTACGCGAGGGACGTCAGCACTGGGAAACGGAGTCGCGTCAGTATCTGCTCGCGCTGGATGTCAGCGTTGAAGCGGGCGGCGAAGTGCAGTTGATCGCACGGGAAGAACCCGTCGACGACGGTGCATCGCACTACGAACGAGCCTATGAATTGGAAGAGGGCGACCCTGAGGCGGCCATCGCTGCCTATCAACGTTGCATTGCCGCCAACGGGGGGCACGTTGAGGCCAGGGTCAACTGTGGTCGCCTGCTGCACCTTGCGGGGCGCCTGGAGGAGGCGGAGAAGATATATCGCGGGACTGCGGAACCCGATGGCACGGTGCTCTTTAATCTTGCTGTGCTGTTGGAAGACTCCGGTCGGGAGCGGGAGGCGCTGCAGCTGTACGGCCAGGCGCTCGAGCTCGACCCTGAGCTGGCTGATGCGCACTTCAACCTGGCCCGCTTGCACGAGCGTGCCGGCAACCGGCGCGAGTCGTTCCGCCATCTGCTCGCCTACAAGCGGGCCAGCGATTAGGAGAGTCCGTCCATGGGCGTTCTGAAGGGTATTGGTGCGGTCCTCATTGTGATCTGGCTGGTGTTGTGGCTGTTTGTGAAAATCACCTTCGCAGCCATCCACCTGTTGCTGTTGATCGGCCTCGCCATGCTGGTGTTCGGCCTGATCAAGCGGGAAACCTCCGGGCCCTGAGGGCGCACCGCACCCGCGGCCCGTCAGGTCCCGCGTCAGATCGTCAGCAGCTCTTCACAGAAGCCGCCAAACGTTCGCGCCCGGTCGGCGAAATGGATCTCCAGGATCCAGTGCCGGCGTGCTCCCTTGGCATCCGGCTCGCGCAAGTTGAGTGTGTTGCCATGGCGGATTGACAGGCGCGCCTTATCGCCGGGCGCGGTCTCGTGCGGGAAGTGACCAATCAGGTGTCCCGCGGTCGGCGCCGCAAACTCCCAACCCATCTCCGTGGCGAGCCCGCACACGTAGTCGTACAGGCCGCCGGCAGTGAGCTCGGTGTCTTCCATGTAGCGCTGTTTGCCGCGGGTAAAGGCCGCTTCGATGTCGGCAACGAGTTTGTGCTTGAGCGGGTCCTGGCCGAGCACGTAGGTGCGGCCGAAATCGGCCTCCCACTCCTCGAACAGGGGGCCGAAGTCGAGATACACAACATCGTCATCGGCCACGCGGCGATCAGGGGGCTCGGCATAGTATCCGAGGACGGTGTTGGGTCCGGCTCGCACGACGCG
Organism: Gammaproteobacteria bacterium; assembly: GCA_034668025.1. Classification (GTDB taxonomy): domain Bacteria; phylum Pseudomonadota; class Gammaproteobacteria; order Steroidobacterales; family Steroidobacteraceae; genus 13-2-20CM-66-19. The sequence continues at coordinate 16,507 of JAXDQF010000397.1, forward strand.
CTTGTGCCAGTGACGGCGCACGCCGAACTGGCGGTTCGCGAGCGCGTGAATTTCCGCACCCAGCTCACTTTCGAGCATGCCGGCCCGGATGATTCCGGCGTCGACCACTGCCGCGAAAAGATCTTCAGCCTTGCGCTGCGCTGCTGCCAGCTCCTGCTCAACGGTCGTCACTTTCAACCTGGCTCCACTGTGTCGCCCGCAGGACCCGGGCAGGCCCGGTGGCGCTAGCGGGACGCCCATTGGGACAGCAGCACCGGACGCTGACTATAGTAGTCGGGGAACAGCCGCTTCAAGCTCTCGATCTTCGGCAGATCGTTGTAGGCGATATAGGGATCCGAAGGGTTGTGGGCCAGGTAATCCTGGTGATAACCCTCGGCGGGATAGAAGCCCTTCAACGGATCGACCTTCGTGACAATGGGCCGCTGAAACACACCGGCCTTGCCCAGCTGGGCAATGTAGGCGTCCGCGATGTTTTTCTGGGTGTCATCCCGATAGGAAATCATCGAGCGGTACTGGCTGCCGGTGTCCGGTCCCTGGCGGTTCAACTGCGTCGGATCGTGGGCCACCGAGAAGAAGACCTGAAGCAACTCGCCGTAGGACACTTTTGCGGGATCAAACGTGATCTGTACCGACTCGGCGTGTCCTGTGGATCCTGTGCCCACTGTCTCATAGCGCGCAGTGGTTCGGTCGCCGCCGGCATATCCGGAGACCACTTTCTTGACACCTTTGACGTGCTCGTAAACGCCCTGAACTCCCCAGAAGCAACCTCCGGAGAGTACGGCTGTCTGCAAGGGACCCTGCTGTTTGGGATTGTCCGTCGCCGGCGGTGGAACGTTGACAGGTGCCTCGGCGGCACACGATGTCAATTGCCATGCAACTCCCAGGACCGCCAGCAGTGTCGGCAGGATTGAACGTTTTGCGGATCGTAATGTTGACGATGTCATTCGAAGCTCCCAGCTCAGGCGCGCGGGACGAAATGTAACGCCACGGAATTCATGCAGTAGCGCAGACCGGTAGGTGCAGGACCGTCTTCAAACACGTGCCCCAGGTGCGCATCGCACAGGTGACACGAGATGGCGTCCCGCTCCATGCCGAACGTGCGGTCCGTGGTCTTCACCACATTGACCTTGGAAATGGCCCGCCAGAAGCTGGGCCAGCCGGTTCCGGAATCAAACTTGGTCCTGGAATCGTACAGGGCGGTGTTGCAACAGATGCAGCGGTACAACCCGTCGGCCTTGTTGTGATCGTACTCGCCGGAGAACGGAACTTCCGTACCTGCCTGGCGGGCGACATAGAAGGAGGCCGCTGACAGTTGTGCCCGCCACTGGGCATCGGTCTTGATGATCTTGTCGATCTGAATGAGCCCTTCGCTTTTGCCTGCAGCGCTGAATTGTTCGATCGATATCCTGGCCGCAGCCGCGCCCGGCGTCGGCGCGGCGGGCGTATCAGCGGACCACGTGCGGCGAATGAGGGAGCCGCCGGCCACTGCGGCCGCGATTCCATACGTGAGTACCGTCCTGCGATTCATGGCTTTCATCATGGGTCCGGGGTAGGGACCTTCCAAGCTGTTGCGTTACTGGAATAGACCGCCCCCGCCGCCGATTAATTGCATCCGGATTATTGCCACGTTACAGACTCAGCCTTACTGCTCGTATGCGATCCGGTAGATCACGTTCGCCCCGTCGTCGCTAACCAGTAGCGAGCCGTCACTCAGGACAGCCCCCGAAACCGGCCGGCCCCAGGCGTCACCGTCATCAATGATGAAGCCGGTGAGAAAATCATCGTACTCACCGGTGGGCACGCCATTCTTCATTCGCACGCGGACCACTTTGTGGCCCGTGCGGAAGCCGCGGTTCCACGAGCCGTGCAGCATCGCGAATCCGTCCCCGACGTACTCGGCTGGGAATGCGGCCTTTCCGGATGTCGCTGTATAGAAGATCAAACCCAGCGCAGCGGAGTGAGCCTGGTAAGGAACATCGGGAACAGAGACTTTCCCGGCCAGGTCGGGCCGGTCGCCTTTCAGGCGCGGGTCTTCGTGCGATCCCATGTAATACCAGGGCCAGCCGAAGAAGCTGCCTTCCGCGACGCGTGTTGAATAGTCGGGCACCAGGTCGTCACCCAGCAGGTCACGCTCGTTCGTGGTGCACCACAGGCTGTTGGTTTTGGGTTGCAGCGTGAGGCTCACGCAGTTGCGGATCCCGCTGGCAAACACTTTGCCCGGGCCCTTCGAATCCACCTTGAACGCCAACACGTCGGCGCGGTTTTCCTCCAGGTCCCATGCGGCGCCCAGGCCATGCGCAGCCTCCCATTCCGCGACCTGTGGCGGCGTCTTCTTCGACATCGACTCGGCCACATTCGATTGGGAGCCCACGGATATATACATGCGGCGGCCATCGGGTGAGAAAACGATGTCGCGCGTGGAATGACCGCCGGAGGATGCCAGCTCGGGAACGACGACCTCGGGAGCGCCGCTGGCCTTTACGTCGCCCTTCTTGAAAGCAAAGCGAACGATGCGATTGGTCTCGGCGACGTACAGCCAGCTTGGATTGTCAGCATTCGGATAGAAGGCGATGCCAAACGGCTTGTCGAGCCCCTCGGCGAACACGTCCACATTGGCCGCGGTGCGGCCGTCGGCGGCGGGATGCAGCACTGAGACACGGCCGCCGCGCATTTCAGTCACGAACAGGTCGCCGCCCGGCGTCACGAGGATCTTGCGTGGGCCTTCCAGGTCGTTGGCAAACATTCCCACCTTGAAGCCTTTCGGGACCAACAGCTGCGCGTAGGCCGGTCGCGGAACGAGCTTGGGATTATTACGCGCCGAGGACGTGGCGAACGGAGCGGGCAGAGCGGCGAGATCGATTTTGTGCGCGCGGCCGGGGGTGTCTTTCTTCCAGTCCCCTTCGGTGCTGTTGCCGCTGGTGCCGGCGGTGCCGGCTGTGGGTGCGGCGGCTGTCTTTTTGGTGAGTTTGAGATAGGCCACGAGGTTGGCCCGCTGCACCCGGTCAGTGATGGCCACGGCCATGGCGGTGCCCGGAACCATCTCGCCCGGTGCGGCCAGGAAGCGGTTGAGCGAATGCTCGTTCCAGGTGATCTTCGAGTCGCGCAATGCGTCGGTGTAAGTGAACGACGGATCGCCGGCAGCGTGGCGGTTGAAGATACCCGCGAGCGACGGCCCTTGTGCTCCGCCATTGTCATTCGGCTCGGCCGTGTGACAGACGGTGCATTGTTGCTGGAACAGCGCCTTGCCGGCGACAGGATCCACGGCACCGGCGACCCGAGGTGCGCCCCACAGCACACTCGCGAGGACACCCAGCGTTACATAAACTTCAATCCGTTGGCCATTCATGGAATGCTCACAGGTGATCCGCGTATCCTCGGCAAATATAGCGCACTTTGCTGTGAATCGTTGCCGCAGGCAGTGCCCCCACCCGTCGCGGTCTTGGCAAGGTTGTGTGTCACCGATTAGCATTTGTGTATGACAGACTTCAAGGCTCCGCCCCGTCGCGTGCTCATAGTCGATGACAATGAAGATGCAGCGAATTCTCTGGCGATGATTCTCAAGCTCGGCGGGCACGAGACCGCCTCCGTGTATAGCGCCGTGGAGGCTTTACAGCGCGCCGCTGTCTTCAGGCCGGACGTGGTGCTGCTCGACATTGGATTGCCGGGCATGGATGGCTATGAGGTCGCACAGAAGATGCGCGAGCTCCCCGGGCTGCGTGACATAAGGCTCGTCGCGGTTACGGGCTATGGTCGCTCTGATGATCGCCTGCGAGCGCGTGACGCGGGCTTTGACGATCATCTGACCAAGCCGGTGGAATTCGCCGTTCTGGAGCGCACCCTGGCGGGAATTCGCGCTCGTTAGGCCGTCCGTCGCCGCACACCGGCGACAAACACATTCGGCGCCACATCTCCTTCCGGGCTAAAGGTAATCGGGCCGTCGCCCGCTACGCATTGCGCAACATCGATACCGTACAACGACTCTACAACGCCTGCCGTGTTGGTGAGCCGTATCGCTCCCGACAGGCAACACACCAACAGCTGCGTCCAGTCCGCTGTTTGAATCGTCTGTGAGTCCGTAAGGAGTACTGCCCGACTCGCCGACTGCGCGCGTTCCTTCGAGACAATCAGGTTCAAATCGGTGCTCGGGCCGTCCAAAAGAGTGCAACTCGTCTGCCAGGCTCCGTCGAATGAGACAGTTTGTCCCGGCGTGCTCAGCCGGGAAGT
>JAXDQF010000398.1:0-6127 GCA_034668025.1 Gammaproteobacteria bacterium
GGTTGCGCCTCATCGAGCAACGGCCGCTTGCCGTTCATCGCATGGCGATCCGCCCAACTCGACAGCGCCTTGGCCCAATCGGCATCGGCGGAGCTGGTGGGCGCTGCCGCCCCCACTTCGGGAGGCAGATCCTCCGCCCGCACCTCGCTACCCGGCGCGAGCACCGTCATTCTTCGACACAGGTTGACGAGCTCACGCACATTCCCGGGCCAACCATAGGCACTGAGCTTTGCCTCAGCTTCGGACGCCAGCATCTTCGGCTCCACACCGAGTTCGTGAGCCGCCACATTCATGTAGTGGCCGAGCAGTGACGGGATGTCTTCCGAGCGCGCCCGCAGCGGGGGCAACTCGATCCTGATCACGTTCAGCCGGTGATACAAATCCTCCCGAAACAACCCCCGCTGCACACGGTCCTGCAGATTCTGGTGAGTCGCCGCAATCACCCGCACGTCAACACGAATAGGTGTCTGACCACCCACGCGATAAAACTCGCCTTCCGCCAGCACACGCAACAACCGCGTCTGCAGCGGTGTTGACATGTCACCGATTTCGTCGAGAAACAGCGTGCCGCCGTCCGACTGCTCAAACCGACCGCGGCGCTGAGAATCAGCTCCCGTGAACGCACCCTTCTCGTGTCCGAACAGCTCGGATTCGAGCAAGTCCGCCGGGATCGCCGACGTATTCAAAGCAATGAACGGCTTGCCGGCACGCGGACTGTGATCGTGCAACGCGCGCGCCACCAACTCCTTGCCGGTCCCCGATTCGCCGGTGATCAACACCGTCACACTGGAGCGGGCCAGCCGACCAATCGCACGAAACACCTGTTGCATTGCCGGCGCACGCCCGAGCAACTCGGGAATACGCGGCGTAGTGGCCGAATCTCCGCTACCCTGTGGGTGCGCATTGGCGGCGCGCCTGACGAGCGCGACGGCCTGGTCGATATCGAAAGGCTTGGGGAGATACTCGAAGGCACCCCCTTCGTACGCTGAGACCGCACTACCCAGATCGGAGTGGGCGGTCATGACGATGACCGGCAGTGCCGGCCGGGCTTCGCGGATCTTCTTGAGGAGCTCGAGACCTGACTGACCGGGCATGCGAATGTCCGTAATCAACACGTCCGGTGACTCGCGTCGAAGAGCATCCAACGCCGGCTCCGCGGCTTCAAATGCGCGCGGTGCCATACCACCGTTGCGCAGGGCTCGTTCCAAAACCCAACGAATGGAAGCGTCATCGTCCACGAGCCAGATGCGCAGTGCCTGGCCGTTCATTAGGACTCTCCGAGTGGCAGGAGCAAAGTAAAGATGGTGCGTTTGGGCTCGCTCTCAAACTCGATGAGGCCGCCGTTGCGGGTCACGAGCTCCTGGGCGACCGCGAGTCCCAGGCCCGTGCCATTGGCACGTCCCGTAACCAGCGGATAGAAAATGCTGGAGCGAAGGTCGTCGGGCACTCCCGGCCCGTTGTCTTCGACTTCTACGCACGCCACCAACCGGTGACGCGCTGGACCGATACTGACATTTGAAAGCGCGCGCGTGCGCAAGGTGATCCGGCCACTGTCGCCGACCGCCTGCAAGGCGTTCCGGGCAACATTGAGGAGTGCCTGGATGGTCTGATGCCGATCCAACATCGCGTCAGGCAGGCTCGGATCGTAGTCGCGCTCGATCGCCACCGCGCTGCGCGCCTCAGCCCTCAACAGGTGATAGACGTGCTCACAGATCTCGTGAACATTGATGTGCACTTTCTGTGGCGCGCGGCTGGGACCCGCCATGGAATCCACCAGCGCAGTCAGGCGATCGGCCTCGCCGATGATGACGCGCGTGTATTCCTTGAGGCTCGCTTCCTGCAGCTCGCGTTCCAACAACTGGGCTGCTCCACGCAGGCCACCGAGTGGATTCTTGATCTCGTGGGCCAACTGCCGGATCATGAGCCGGCTGCCATCGAGACGTGCAAGCAGGTCGTTCTCGCGCGAAATGCGCTGCCGCTGTGTCGTATCTGCCAATTCCAACAGCAGGTGCGTGCCGGTGATCTGCCCGGCGAGCGGCGTGATTGTTACATCCAGTATGCGTGCGTCGCGCGGTGCTCCGAGCGGTCGGATGACCAGCTCGCGATCCGCAATGCCCTCACCAGTGTCCAACGCCCGGCGCAGAATGGCGTTCAGCCCGTTGGTGTCCTGGAGAAAGTCCCCGAACGGCCGGCCCCGGGCCTGGTTCAGACTGAAGGCCAACAGATCCTGCGCCGCCACATTCGCGTAAATGGCGCAAAGTTGCGCATCCAACACCACAATCCCCGTCGACAGCGTATCGAACAGGTCGGCTGGATCGAAATGCGAGAGAACGGACGGTAGGTTGGATTCAACTGCCACGGCGCACCTGGTTGCGCCGCGATTCGCGACGCAGTGCGACGTGGCTGCAGGTCAGTGCCGCTTGACGGGATTGGTCGGGGACTGAAGCGAAGGCTGCCGGACGTAGAAAGTCACTGAGGGTGACGAGCACACTGCGGTGCCGTCGGGGTCTTTGACCACCAATTGAATAGTGTGGGTGCCGCGATCGACCGGTGAAATCGTGAATTGGCCACCGCTCGCCGGCACACCCGGGACGGGCTGACCGTCGAGCGTCACAACCGCGGTATCGCCGGGCCGTACCGCCGGTAGTACCGTTACACCGGCGTTGACGGTGTCCGTGTTCAGGAAAGCCTGCTCGTTCGTGGGCTCTGACACGACGCAGCTCTCGTAAACCTTCTCCGTAGACTTGCGCGCCGGTCCACCCGGCCGTGTGGCTGGCGTCGGCGCGGTCTTTGGAGAGGAATAAGTCTGGGGCGCTTTCAGCTCCACCTTCTGAGCATTCTCGTGGGGCTGATCGCTGTAATGGACGACGCCATTCTCGTCTACCCACTTGTACACGGTCGCCGCTACAGCGACCGTGCAGGCGAGCGCCAATAAGTAAAATAGGAAGGTAAACAGAAGTGTGCGCATATGAGGCCAGCATAGCTGGCCCCGAGGTGGGCCACCAAAGCGAGTGGCGATATCCGTGAAGTACCGCCACTCGCCGATGCTTTGCGCAGTCGTTTCCCATTAGCAGCTGTAGTACAGCTCCATCTCGATCGGGTGGGTCGCCATGCGGAACTTCGTGACCTCCTGCATCTTCAAACCGATGTACGCATCGATGACGTCATTGGTGAAGACGCCGCCGCGTGTCAGGAACTCGCGATCCTTGTCGAGATGCTCAATCGCCATGTCGAGCGAATGGCATACCGTCGGGATGTGCTTCGCCTCTTCGGGCTCGAGGTCGTAGAGATCCTTGTCCGCGGGGTCGCCGGGATGGATCTTGTTCTGAATGCCGTCGAGGCCGGCCATCATCATGGCGGCGAACGCGAAGTACGGGTTGGCGCTCGAATCCGGGAAGCGCACTTCGATGCGGCGCGCCTTCGGATTTGACACCCAGGGAATACGGATTGACGCGGAGCGATTGCGCGCGGAGTAGGCGAGCATCACGGGCGCCTCGAATCCAGGCACCAGGCGCTTGTAGCTGTTGGTCCCGGCATTCGTGAAGGCATTGATGGCCTTCGCGTGCTTGATGATTCCGCCGATGTAATACAGCGCGGTGTCGGAAAGTCCACCGTACTTGTCACCCGCGAACAGTGCCTTGCCTTCTTTCTGCAGCGACTGGTGGACGTGCATGCCGCTTCCGTTGTCACCAACGAGGGGCTTCGGCATGAAGGTCGCGGTCTTGCCGTAACCATGCGCCACGTTCAGCACGGCGTACTTCAGGATCTGCACCTGGTCGCCCTTGTTGACCAGGCCGCCGGCACCGATGCCGATCTCGCACTGGCCGCCCGTCGCCACTTCATGGTGGTGCACTTCGACGACCAGGCCCATCTCCTCGCAGGCGAGACACATGGCCGAGCGGATGTCCTGGAAGGCATCCACCGGCGGTACCGGGAAGTAGCCGCCCTTGATGCCGGGACGGTGCCCCTTGTTGCCCTCCTGGTATTCGGTCGACGAGTTCCACGCGCCCTGCACGGAGTCGATGGAGTACGAAGCTCCCCGCATCTCGTTGCTGTATTTGACGCTGTCGAAAATGAAGAATTCGTTTTCCGGCCCGAACAGCGCGCCGTCGGCAATGCCGGTGGACTTCAGATACGCTTCCGCGCGCTTGCCGAGCGAGCGCGGATCACGCTCATAGCCTTGCATCGTGGCGGGTTCGACGATGTCGCAACGGATATTCACCGTTGTCTCTTCGAAGAAGGGGTCGAGGATCGCGGTGCCGGCTTCGGGCATGAGAATCATGTCCGACTCATTGATGCCCTTCCATCCTGCGATGGAGGAGCCGTCGAACATCTTGCCGTCACTGAACAGGTCGGTATCGACGAGCTTCGCGGGGATCGTCACGTGCTGTTCTTTGCCGCGGGTGTCCGTGAAGCGTAGATCCGCAAACTTCACGTCTTTTTCTTTTATCAGCTTGATTACATCGGTCGGTGTCATATCGCCTCCGGAGTAAAGTAATGCTCGCCGCAACATGCCAGGCCACACAGGAGGGCGAGGTCCCGGCCCCACGGCACATTGCACGGTCGAGCGGGTTCACAGTGCAGGCGCTATGCCAAGTTTGGTGCGCTGACAAATCAACCGGTTAGCCGCTCTCGGGCTGTGCACTGCACTACCATGGTGCACGTACATAGCAGTTTGCACCTTGCGGGGGCATTCGGCGGTGCGAATTTCGCTCAGCCCGAGGCCTGTTTCACACAGCCGCCTGATCTTGGTGCGACCCCTTGTCTACGAATAGACTAGGTGTATAGTAAGTCCATATCTGGACCAGCCGGGAGTCATACATGAACTTGCCATCCGGTGCATTGCAGGGAAAGCGGATTGCGCCCAACGAAGCGCATGCCGCGGGGGCTGTGGGCCTGCGAGCCTTCGCCCGCATAGCGGAGTTGTGGCATTTATCCATCGCCGAGCAATTGACCCTGTTGGGTCTCTCATCCCGGTCCACGTTCTTCAAATGGCGCAAAGAGCCGCAAGTGCGCCTGCCGCGCGATACCCTCGAGCGGATTTCCTACATCCTCGGCATCTACAAGGCGCTCCAACTTCTCCTGCCTGACACTCGCGCCGCTGACGAGTGGATCCGCCGTCCCAACGAGGCCGCCGTGTTTGGTGGCCGGTCTGCGCTCGATAGGATGTTGTCCGGCAACGTGTCGGACCTCTACATCGTTCGCCAATACCTCGACGCGCAGCGCGGCTGAGCCGAAACCTCATGCAGAGCGTCGAATCCGCACTCGCGGTCAGCGAGGTGCGCTGGCAGCCGTGTTTTCGTGTAATCCCGAGCCGCTATCCCACCATTCACCTGTTTGAGCGCGTGGCCGATCCCGCTGATTGGGAAGCGTTGTACTGGATCGAATCCCTCACAAATCCCCGGCTACGGGACGAAGTGGGCGACATCGAGCTGGTGCCGCCGGACGAGCGCGCGTTCGGTCCCGGTGGGTCCGTCATCATGGCGCCGTTTACTCATTTGGATCCGGTGGGCAGTCGCTTTGCGGATGGGACGTTCGGCGCGTTCTACGCCGCTGCGAGCCTCGCGACCTCAGTCGCCGAGACGTGCTACCACCGCGAGATTTTTTTGCGGGCCACGCGACAGGATCCACTCGAGCTCGACATGCGCAGCTACCTGGCAGATGTCGTGGCGCGATTTCATGACATCCGCGGCCAGCGGGCTCGAATGTCCGATATCTATGATCCCGACAGCTACATCTCGTCCCAGGTGCTCGGCCGGCAATTGAAATCCAACGGCTCAAATGGCGTCGTCTACGACAGCGTGCGGCATCCCGGCGGGGAGTGCCTGGCGATCTACCGACCGCGACTCATACTCAATATCCGCCAGGGTGTGCACCTGCGGTATGTGTGGGACGGTGGGCGCATCAGCCGCGTCTACGAGCTACGGCAACTCACTAGTTAAATTGGCGCGAAAAAGTTCGCGCGGAGCCCGGGTCCTTATCCCGCCGGCAAAAAGCGCGGTTTTTGCCGGCTGCGCAGCGGGTTGCGCCTACGGCGCCCAGGCAATGTCCGCACACTGCCGTGGCCTACCCATGGCGCCCGGACTGGTCTGCGCGGTCCGCTATACTCGCGGGCCGTTTCTCCAAC
>JAXDQF010000399.1:0-4753 GCA_034668025.1 Gammaproteobacteria bacterium
CTGCCCTCCGACGACCTCGAGTACGACATCCTGGCCATGTTGTGGGAGGCCGGCTCGCGCACCGTTCGGGAGCTTCATGATGAGTTGTGTAAGCGTGACGGCGGCCTGGCTTACACGACAACTGCGAAAGTCGTCGATCGCTTGCGCGAGAAGGGACTGATTGACCGTCGACCGCTGGGGGGCAAGGCTTTCGTTTATCGTCCGCGCGTCGCTCGTGAGGAGGTCGAAGGCGCACGCGCGCGCAAAGCGGTGAGCAGGCTGTTCGGGGCCACTCCCGCTCCACACGCGGCGGTTGCAGCGCTCGTTGAGGCGGTCGATGCCGTTGATCCGAAATTGCTCGATGAGCTCGAGCGACTCGTCATCGCGCGCCGGAGATCGAAGGATGGAACGTGAATCGCTCTTGACGGTGTTGACCATCCTGTTGGGCGGCGTGGCTCTACAGGTGATCGGTGCGTGGCTCTCAGCTTACTCCAACCCACGGCCCAGCCATTATCTGGAGCGCGCTGCCTGGTTGCGACTGTGGCGGCCCTTGCTACCCGCAGTCATTGTCACGGCCTGGCTGTGCGGATGGGCGCTGTCTCAGCCCGATCCGGTGCCTGACCGTGTCGGACCTCTCGTATTCATCGTGTGTGTTCCTTTCGCGCTGATTGGGATTCGCGCTGTGATCCGCGCCGGTTGGGCACTGGTGGCCACGCCTGGAGAGCTCGGGATTGCGACTGTCGGCCTGATCCGGCCTCGGATCGTGATGTCCCCCGAGTTCGCCAAACACCTGGATGAGCGCGCAATTCAAGCGGCTCGGGCACACGAGCGTGCGCACGTCCGACATTTCGATCCGTTGCGCATCTGGGTCGCTCAGTTCGCGACCGATCTGCAGTGGCCTTGGGCTTCGGCACAAAAGCGCTTCGACACTTGGCTCGAAGCGTTGGAACAGGCGCGGGATGACGAGGCGCGCATGGAAGGCATCGAGGGATCCGATCTCGCAGCGGCGCTGGTGGCCTCTGTGCGGTTTCACCGTAATATCGGGGCGGGCCTTTGCGCGCGATTGAACGAGAACCGGTCGGCGCTCGAGGAGCGGGTTGCACGGCTTCTGCAACCTCGTGAAAGCGAGATAGCCGACAAAATGCCCACTACGCTGCAGCTGGTTTTGTGGATTGCGTTTGCAGTTGCGGCGGCAGTCGGTCTGGGCAGGCTGTATGGCGCCTTGCTGATTGATGCGTTGTTGGCGTTCAGCTGACGGCCACGGCACTCGGCGCGTTCGCTATGCGCCGCACTTGCCAGCGGCCGTGTCCGAGAAGTCGCAGCTCGTGTTGGTGGTAGGTGAGAATCGTGTCGCGGTGGCCCACGCTGATGCAGGTGATGTCCGAATCCGCCAGAGCCTCGTAAAGAGAGCGCTCGGTTACGAAATCAACGGCACTCGTTGCTTCATCCAGGAACACATACCGGGGGTGGACCAGGAGCGCTCGTGCAATCGCGATACGCTGTTGCTCGCCCAGCGAAAGCAGTCGAGGCCAATCCCGCAGCGTGTCAAAGCCACCATATCGTGCAGCGAGATCGGGAAGGCAGACTCGCTCCAGAAGGTCCTGCAAAAGAGTGTCCGTTTGGCCGGCAGGCACATGGGGATAGCAGAGCTGTTGGCGCAGCGTTCCCGGCAGCATGTAGGGCTTCTGAGGCAGAAACAACATTTCGCAGGCCGGGGGCACGGTCACCGTGCCCTTGCCTGTGCACCAAAGCCCGGCCATCAATCGCAGTAACGAGCTCTTGCCGACACCGGTTCGTCCTGAGATCACCCAATGATCTCCGAGACCCATATGCACCGACAGCTTCGACACAATCAGCTGTTCGCCCCCCGGCGTGTTCAGGTCGACACAGTCGAGCCGTATCTCGCGTCCCTGACGGAACTCGATGAGGCCCGCCTTGCGTGAGGGCGCGCTCGCGCCTTCCGATGCTTCCAGCGCATCGAAGGCTTCCGCGATCTCTCCGAGGCGAGCGACCTTGTGTGAAGTCAAACTCAACGAAGGAATGAATTGCAGAAACAATGACAATGACTGCAGGAGCAGCGCCGTCGCGGCAATGCCCTGAGCGATCGTTCCGTATTCGAGCTCGTGCCGAAAATAGGCGGGCGCCAGAAACACGAACGGCAGCACCAGCCAGAGGGTACTGAAACCTCCCTGAGCGAGATTGATCCACATGGCGTAGAGCGCGCGGCGCAATCGCAACCGTACAGCGTTGCTCAGATGTTTGATGATGACCCAGCGCTCCGAATCCTCGCCGCCGTATAATGCAACTGTCTCCGCATTCGTCATCACGTGGCGGATGCTGGCCCGGAAGTCACCCTCGGCGTCGACAACCTTGTAGTTCTGCTCAATGACGGGGTTATAGATCCACACCAGCAGAACAAACTTGATCAGCACAAAAATGGCGACGGTCCAGAACAGCGCCTGCGAAATCGACAGCATGAGAGTGAGTTGCACAGCGGCATCCACCAGCGTGCCCAACCCCAACCGGGGAAATGACGACATCATGGTGCAGAACGGGGACAACTCTTCCTGCATGCGCTGATCCGCGTTATCCACCGTTGCGTCGACTGTGATCTTGTAATACGCCCGGCGATTGAAGTACCGGCTGAGAAAGTATTCCCCGAGCCATTGATGCCAATGCAGGTCGAGACAATTGTCCACGACCGTTTGAATCGTGGAAATGACGTACCGCATTCCCGTCAGGAATGCCACGATGCCGAGCAAATGCCAGAAGGCGGGGATGTCGCGGTTGACGAGCGCGTTGGTCTGATCCTTGGTCAACTCGGTGATCCACGCACCGCAGACGCTGTAGGCTACCACCGTGCCGAGCAGAAACAGCAGCGTCAGCCAGGATCCAACAGGTCCCTTACGGACCCAATAAGGCTTCGACAGCCGATACAGCCGCCTGAAGAAGGTCCGGTCGTATCGCAACGTCCGCGACACCGACACCGGCTCGGGACTGACAATCGGGGCCGCGGCCCTCGACATGACATCCGCACGAGAGCGCTTCATGTCGCGCGCTGCCAGTAAGGCCGTGCCAACCAGAGTGCCGCCACCGTCGCAACAGCGAGCGCACTACCGAGCCCGAATGTCGCTTGCGGTCCGACCTGATCCCAGAGAATACCCGCAGCCACGCTCGCCACGAGCAGCACGAGACCCCGCAACAGATTGAAGATCCCGAACGCGCTACCGCGCAGGTCCTTGGGCGCACTGTTCGCAACCATCGCAGCGAATACGCCCTCGGTGAACCCCATGTGCAGTCCCCACAACAGCGCTCCCACGATCAGCATCACAGGAGTTGATGCAAACGCCAGAGCGAAGTTGGCGACCGCCAGAATCGCGCAGCCAAACACCAGAAGTTTTGGCTTTTCCATGCGATCGGCCAATTTGCCCACTGGATATGCGGACAGCAGATAGGACAGGTTCATGGCGACCAGCGCGAGCGGCGCAAACGCAGGAGTCAGTCCGGCGCGAGTACCGACCAGCACCAGGAATGCCTCGGAGAACCGCGACAGCATGAACACGCTCGCCACTGTGCAGACCACCCAGAAGCTGAGCGGCATCGCGCGCACGTTCAGAGTGACGCCACGGGCCTTCCCCCGCACAACGTGTTTTGGCTCGCGAACGCCAACCCACAAAACGACGACGGATATGAATGCCGGCACCACGGCGATCCACAAGACCGTTCGCAGCTCACCAGCGAACACAACAGCGAGCAGAATCGCCAACACCGGCCCCGCGAAAGCTCCGACGGTATCGAGGGATTGCCGCAGTCCGAAAGCTGCGCCACGCTGTTCAGGAGGCGTGACATCTGCAACCAACGCATCGCGCGGCGCGCCGCGAATGCCCTTGCCGATCCGGTCAATGAAGCGCGCAAGGAATACAGTGCCCGCGCTGGAGGCCAGCGGGAACAACGGCTTGGTCACAGCCGCCATGCCATAACCGAGAAGTGCGAGTGACTTGCGCCGTCCCAGGTAATCGGACAGCGCTCCTGAGAATACTTTGACTATGCAGGCAGTCGCTTCGGCAACCCCCTCGATGATTCCGAGGTACACAGCGGAGGTGCCGAGACCCACCACGAGGAATGTCGGGAGCACCGAGTGGATCATCTCCGATGAGATATCCATGAAGAGGCTCGTGAGACCAAGGGCCCAAACAGCAGTCGGCAGCCCGGCGTACCTGACGGGTGGCGCCGTCATTCCCTTGGCGGGAGGAATTGGTACATCGGCCATGGTGCCCCTGACGTTCTCTTTATGAACACCGGAATGTAGTCGGCCGGTATTTCAGTGTCGTTAACGCACCCGATGCCGAATGGACCGACAAATACATCAACGAGTAACACACCGCCGATAAGTTGCGCACTCGTCACGCGATCGGGTTTCCGGATCTTACAATGAGAACGAAAATATCCCTGTGCTTGCCGTTGTGCGTAGTGCTTTTCGCTGTCACCTCCCCGGCCCCGGCGGCCGCGGACGAGGCCGTGGAGGATGCCACGAACGCCGAGACTGTAAATAAACGAACCATTACAGTGCAGTCTGACCGGGATGGCGGCTTTCTCGCGCAAGACTCCACAGTCGGGGGGAAATTTCCCACGCCCGCGCGCGATATCCCCCAACAGCTCACGGTCATCACCCAGGAGCTGATGACAACTCGAGCGGACACTTCGCTGTACGGGGCGCTCGACAACGTGCCCGGTATCGTCATCACACCTTCGGCCGACACAGCGACGGGTAACA
>JAXDQF010000400.1:0-4856 GCA_034668025.1 Gammaproteobacteria bacterium
CAAAAGTCGTTGCTGAGGAAATTGGAGGCGCGCAGGTCGGGAACCACGCCGCCGCCGACGGCTCCCTCGCCGTGGCAGACGCTGCAGTAGCGGCCAAACAGCGCGTTACCGTGCGCGATGGAGGCTGCATCACTCGGCTCGGGTGGTGGATTGATAACGAGCTCGCGAGGCTCGAGGGGTGGAAGCGTTGCAGTGCCGCCGAGTTTGAAGGCCAGTACCCGACTGACATTGCGCAAGTTACCGGACTGTGCCGCAATCCGACCCGCCTGCAGAGAAAATGCCGAGCCCCAGCCGCTCAGCACGGCGATATATTGCTCGCCGTCGACCTCGTACGTGATCGCGCCACCCATCATCGCGGATTGGACGAAGGTCGACCAAAGCTTCTCCCCGTTGTCCGCACGATAGACATTGAAGTTGCCGGCAGCGTCGCCCTGAGCCACGATATTGCCGGCCGTGGCAACGATGCCTCCGTTCCACGGCCCACGGTAGTTCACTCGCCACGCTTCCTTCTGATGAACCGGATCCCAGGCCAACAGGAAACCATGCTTGACTTCCGGCGTCCCGGCAACATCAACCCCGAGATTCCATCCTATGGGCGATGTCTTGAAGTCCTTGGTGGGTGTGAATAGCTTGCCAATCTCTTGCGCCGGGATGTACGCAAGACCTGTCTTGGGGCTGAACGCCATCGGGTGCCACGAGTGCCCGCCGTCCGGACCCGGCATCATCACTACCGGCTTGCCTGTAGTGCTGTAGCGGATGTCCTTGTGCTCGATCGGACGGCCAGTCTTCATGTCGATACCGCTGGCCCAGTTGAGTGGCACGAAGGCCTTGGCCGAAATCAGAGCGCCCGTCTTCCGATCCAGAACATAAAAGAAGCCGTCCTTGTTTGCCTGCATCAGCACGTGGCGGAGCTTGCCATCGATGGTGAGGTCTGCCAGCACCAACTGTGCGATCGCGTCGTAGTCCCACTCTTCTCCAGGGACAACCTGGTAGTGCCAGGCGTACGTCCCTGTGTCGGCATTCACAGCAACAATGGAGGCCAGGAAGAGGTTGTCGCCCTTGTTGGCACTACGCATTGCCTGGCTCCATTCGAGGCCGTTGCCGACGCCGAAGTAGAGCAGATTCAGATCAGGGTCATATGAGATGGCATCCCAGACAACGCCGCCACCGCCGTGCTTCCACCATTCTCCGTGCCAGGTCTTAGAGGCCCTCGCCATTGCCTCATTTTCGAAGGGCTTGGATGGATCTCCCGGAACGGTATAGAAGCGCCAATCCAGCGCGCCGGTTTCGGCGTCGTAGGCGGAGATATAACCGCGTACGCCGTACTCGGCACCACTGTTACCGATAATCACGCGGCCCTTGATGACCCGCGGCGCCTGGGTGATCGTGTAGGGCTTGCTCTTGTCGACGGTGAGGCTGCTCCAGACCGGCTTGCCCGTCGTGGCATCAAGGGCCACCAGGCGACCGTCGAATGTGGCCAAATAAATTTTGCCGTTCCAGGCGGCCACACCGCGGCTCACCACATCGCAACAGCCGTTGACGCCGAGCTCTTTCGGTACCTCAGGATCGTAGGACCAAAGCAGGCTGCCATTGCGTGCGTCGTACGCCTTGACCAGGCTCCACGCGGTCGAGACGTACATGACACCGTCAACGACCAATGGGGTCGCTTCCTGACCTCGATTAGTGTCAAGGTCGGCGAACCAGGCGATGCCAAGATTCTTCGCGTTGTCGGCGTTGATCCGGCTGAGGGGACTGTAGCGCTGTTCGCTATAAGTTCGGCCGTAGCTGAGCCAGTTGCCTGGCTCGTTGTCCCCATTTGCGATTCGCGCCCCGTCAACGGGTCCTTTGCCCGCCTCCGCGCCCAGCGCATGACCGACCGAATAGAAGAACAGCATCGCCGTGGCGGCTGCCATCAACAGCAGTGCACCGGCTACGGTTTTGTGAGAAAGCGGTCGCATCGAACAGTCTCCCGGGTTGAAGTTTGCTTGGGCGTCTCGATCCGCGCAGGGCGGTGCGCACGAGAGTTTGGCGGCGGGCGGCTCACATCCATCACAAAGATTGATATTCGGCTCGGAGCGGGCGCCGGAAACCTTTACGGGCTGACGGTAACAGCACAAACCAACCAGAGACCGCAACTTCGCGTAAGCATCCGCCGCGGTAGCGTCCCAGAATCCGTTCCGTAGCGACGTATTTCAAACTCAACTGGAACGATTCGAATTCATGCGTAAGAGGACTCACCGATAACTCAAAGTTCGCCCTAAAACCCGGATGGAGCGCGCATTTTCAGCCTCGCCTGAGCGCACAATCAAACCAACCGGATGCAGCGTCGATCGAGCAAAGAGACATCAGTGAGCAAGCCAGTCCGTCGTGTTGCAGTTGTGGGAACGGGAGTGATCGGTGCGAGCTGGACGGCGCTGTACCTGGCGCGCGGGTTTGATGTCATCGCTGCGGATCCGGATCCCACCGCCGAAGCAAAATTGCGGCACTACGTGGACACCGCTTGGGATGCACTGCGAGTGCTTGGACTCTCGCATAAAGGCTCGCCGGAGCATCTTTCCTTCACTCTAGATTCTTCAGCCGCCGTGGCGGAGGCGGACTTCGTTCAGGAATGCGCCCCGGAGCGCGCCGATCTCAAGATCAGGCTGTTTGCGGAGCTGGACGGCTCGACACCGGTCGATTCGGTCATTGCCTCGAGCTCGTGGAGTCTGCCCATGAGCCTCATACAGTCGCAGTGCGCGCATCCCGAGCGCTGCGTAATCGGCCATCCCCTCAATCCGCCGCACATTGTTCCCTTGGTTGAAGTCGTTGGCGGACAAAAGACCTCGCCTGAAGTCATTCAGCGCACGATGGCGTTTTACGCTTCCATCGGCAGGAAGCCGATCCACGTTCGCCGGGAGATCATGGGGCACGTTGCCAACCGGCTTCAGGCCGCTTTGTACCGGGAGGTTGCCCACCTGATCGAGCAAGATGTGCTGGACGTAGGGGACATTGACAAAACGGTTTGCTGGGGTCCCGGGCTAAGGTGGGGGGTGATGGGGCCCAATATGCTCTTTCACCTCAGTGCCGGCCGCGGTGGCATTCATCACTTCATGGAACATCTGGCCGGTCCCATCAGCGCGTGTTGGAAGGATCTCGGCAATCCTGAGCTCACCCCCGAGTTGCAACAGACCATCATCGACGGAGTATTGCAGGAGGCGGGCAGCCGCTCGCTCGAGCATCTTGCTCGAGAGCGCGACGAGCTGCTATTGGGACTTCTGCGGCGGCGCGCGAAGCTGTCCAAAGCAGCCCACACCCGGAAAAGGCCGCGATCAGCGCCACCGCGAGGGGCGCCAAAGTCAGGACCTCGCGGCAAAGGAAACTGACCGACACGGATTAGCTCGTGCCTGTGAGCCAGCCGCGAGCGTTACTTCGGTACAGTCGCTCGCGTGCTCATCGCTACAAACCAACTCGTCGTCTGCCTCGACTGCGACACGGTACATCCGCAATGATCGAGGCGTCCTGGTGTGTGCATGTCAGTACCGGCCTGTGCGAGGTGCTCCTGACATGCAGGAGTCGCGTTTACGAACGAGTGAGCGCCGGTTACATTGCGCTGGTGCGCGGACATCAGCGTGCAATTATTTCGCTTGCCGATCGGATCGGCGTCGCGACTCGAGGGCTGGCCATCGATAACACGACAGCCTGTCCCGCTACCTGATGTTCAGGATGGGCGCAGCCCCTCCGGTCCAAGTGGCCCTCGATAAGGCCTTCGCGTTTGTATCCGCTGTGAGTCGCAGTCCACTAAGGTACCTCCTCCCGTCGGGCGCGCACCCTGAAGTTGGTAGGGGTGCAATGTACTCGTCGAATCATCTGGCACAAATGTCAGGGAGCGACTGAAAATGGGCGGCCGGTTGTCATTCCTTACTACAGGCGTCGCGATAGCGATCTTTGCGTCCGTGCACCAAGTGGTGATGTCTCGCACACCCGGGTTCTTCCGGACTGTACTGGTACCGCAGGGCACGAGTAAACCAGAATGGCTCACGTCGTGAGCGTGGCTGGGAGTGCACATGCTACAATCCCCGGAAATCAAGGTGCTCATTGCACACTCCAACCCGCTGATATCAGCTGGACTCTCCACCACACTGGGAAAGCAGCGGAATTTCAGAGTCGCTGTTCGCGGCGCCGAGCCGACTGCCTCGCCTGGGAGGACTCGGTTGCCTTTTGTGCCCGACGTAATCGTTGCGGACTACGACTCAGGTGTGCAACTCGTGGCATCCAGATGCACGGCGTACAATCGAGTCGTTATTCTGACGCACAGCGACAGTGAGGCGAAGATCTGCAACGCACTGGAACAAGGTGCGCGCGGTTATCTATTGCTCGATTGCGGCATTCAGAATCTGCTGGACAGTGTTCGATCCGTGCACGGCGGTGGGATTGCTTTAGGGCCCCTGGTCGCCGGTCGCGTTGCAGATCGAATGAAACAGCAGGCACTGACCTCACGAGAATGTGACATTCTGAGGCAGCTGATGTTGGGGCTGAGCAATAAGCGAGTCGCCTCAAAGCTGCAGCTGGCCGTGGGAACCGTGAAATCACACGTCAAATCCATTCTGCACAAGTTGGAGGCGGCGAGCCGAACTGAGGCGGTTGCGATAGCGCAGCGCAGGGGGATACTGGGAGAGCAATGCGATTGGCCGGAGCGCAGCGTTCAGCGAGCCGGGATCCTTGGCCCTGACAAACGTGAGCAGCGCACCCCACGGTTAGAGCATTTGACGATGAACACCGCCTGCGAGAGATTCGGACCTTCTCGCGCCGGTCCCGGCGCCATTAATTTTACCTAGCAATCATCCCTTGTGCGGCGGGACGTCGTGAACTCAGCCTCG